>JBKPJS010000374.1:0-5327 GCA_046730815.1 Acidobacteriota bacterium | reverse complement strand
GCTCCGTGGCGTGTAACGATCGGTCTGCTTGTTGGCGGCCTACTTGCGCTCTTAAGCCATAGCTGGTTGAAGAACTCCGCCGCCGCCGCAATTCACCTGTCAACGATCGGCGGCAGACCGCAACTGAGGCTCGCACAGTTCCTGCTCCGGTACGTTGTGATCGCAGCCGTCATTTTTGCCACGTACACGCTGAATGTCATGTCGCTGCCGGCTGTCTTCATCGGGTTATCGAGTTTTGTCGTAGCACTGTTTGTCGAAGCTTTACGGGAGTTCTATTTCGCAATCACACAGCGAGAGGAAATTAATTGATGTTTCAGGAAGCCGCGCAGGAAGCCGCCGAGCATGCAGAAGAGGCGGAGCACCACGCGCCCATCGTTGTTCAGTTGGTTAACCATTGGTTCGGCGAAGCTGCGCTTCAATTCGAACTGAAGTACACCAAACCGATTTGGGACAAGGTGCTGGGCGCGTTCGGCTCAACACCGGAAGCAGCGTTTGGACCATACACCGCTGAAAACGCGATCCCCTGGTACACAGTGATGTTTTTCATCGCGTGCATTCTTAGCGTAGTCATCATCTGGATCTTCAAAGGTAAGCTTTCCGAGAGCGAACCGGGCGGCGGTCAACAGACACTGGAAGTCAGCGTGCTTGCCGTGCGCAACATGATCGAAGACATCATTGGCCCACATGGTCTGAAGTACTTTCCAGTGGTGATGACCTTCGCCGTGCTGATCCTGGTGTCGAATTTGATGGGACTGTTCCCGCTGTTCATGAGTCCGACTTCCGCGACGAGTGTAACATTCGCGCTCGGTTTGAGCTCGTTCCTTTACTACAACTACATCGGCATCAGTGAGAATGGTTTGTTAAGGCACCTGGCACACTTCGCGGGTCCAATCTGGTGGATAGCGCCGCTGATCTTTCCGATCGAGTTGATCAGTAACCTGATTCGACCGTTTTCGCTCGGCATCCGTCTTTTCGGAAACTTGTTTGCCGATGAAAAGGTGTTGGAGACGTTGGCTGGCCTTGCTCCTCCGTACACGTGGTTTGCGCCGATTCTGCTGATGCCGCTGAGCGCCTTTGTTGCTCTGATTCAGACGTTTGTTTTCATACTGCTCTCGCAGCTTTACATCAGTGAGGTGTCGCATGCGCCGCATGATTTCCATGCTCCTCACAGTGAAGACGAGAGCGACGAGTTTATTGTTCCAGTTCTTACTTGATGGCTTTATCCCGTAGCGCGTGGTGAGCGGTGTGGTCAAATGCGTCCACAAACGTTACCGCGCATGCTGAGATTGCATTCGCAGACGTTCGTCAGAGCAACACCGGACAGTTCATAGCAAGTTGTGTCTGTCTCGCAGGAGCGCCGTTGTAAGAGGGGCGGTGGATACCGGATTCAGGCGAAATAATATCGTTGCGGTCTGCTCAAACGGATGCAATTGAATTGTAGATTGAAGGAGGAAGCATGAGCAGATTTAGAATGTTGCTGTTCGCCGTGCTCTGTATTTTGATGAGCAGCATGAGCGTTTTCGCGCAGGCAATAGGCGAAACTGGAGACAACGACTTTTCACTCAGGAAATATCGCGCGCTGGCGGCGGGCATTGGTTTTGCGATCGCGGTGTTTGGTGGCGCGTTAGGCCAGTCACGCATTGGTGCATCGGCTTGCGAAGGCGCCGCGCGAAATCCGGGCGCTGCTGGACGTATCCAAACGATGATGATTCTTGGTTTGGCGCTGATTGAGTCGCTGGTGTTGTTTGCGTTGCTGGTGGTCTTCGCGGTTGTTAAGGGAAGCTGACGTCCAACGCGAAGGTTTGTTCTCCCGCAAAGGCGCAAAGACGCAAAGTTTTTATTCTTTGCGTCTTTGCGCCTTTGCGGGAAATTTATTTTAGACTGTGATAGGCTGGTTTTAATGAAGAAGTGTCCCAAGTGTGGAGTTGAATATCCTGACGCGACGACGCTGTGTCCCGCCGACGGCATCGCGCTGGAGAAAGATGCCGACTCACTCATCGGCACGACTCTCGCCGGAAAATACCGAATCGATGAGCGTCTCAACGAAGGAGGTATGGGCACTGTCTACCGCGGCACGCACGTGCTGATGGAGAAAACAGTCGCGATCAAGGTGCTGCGCCCAGCCCTTGCTGCTGACGAAAAAATCGTGGCGCGCTTTTCGCGCGAAGCGCGCGCTGCTTCGCGTATCTCACACCCGCACGCTTTGAGTGTTACCGACTTCGGTGAAGACGAGAATGGCAACGTCTTTCTCGTGATGGAATTTTTGAGTGGAAAGACACTCAAACAGGTCATCCGTGATGGTGGTCCGCTGTCGTTAACCAGAGTAGTCGACATCACGCGCCAAATCGGAGATGCGCTTAACGCCGCACATAGCCAGGGTGTCGTACATCGCGATCTCAAGAGCGACAACATCATGCTCCTCGACACCATGACCGGCGACTATGCGAAGGTGCTGGACTTCGGCATCGCGAAGATCAATGAACCTGATGGAGCTACGGACACCGGTCTGACCGCGCCGAACCTCGTCATCGGCACGCCACAATACATGTCGCCCGAGCAGTGCGCACAGAATGCCGAGATCGACGCGCGCTCTGACATCTACTCGCTCGGCGTGATTCTCTACGAGATGCTGGTGGGGCACGTGCCGTTTTCGGGAGACTCACCGACGATGGTGATGATGAAGCACTTGCAGGAGCCGGTGCCTTCAGTGTTGGAGGAGAGAGAGGATGTGCCTGCGCCCGTTGGGCGCGTCGTTGCGCGCGCGATGGCCAAGGTTCCCGATAACCGTTACCAGAGTGTCGCCGAGTTGGTTGAGGATCTGACAATTGCATCAGGCATGAGGATATTCGGCATGGCTCCAGCGGCTGCAACAAACGCATCCTCCGCTGTGAGAAGTGATGACGAAGTGACAATCATGAGGAGGAGAGAGGAGCCGCTTCCGGAGACGCCGAGGCGCGCGCCGGTCACCGTCCCGATTCAGGCTGTTCCACCGCCTCCAGTCGCTTCGGGTTTCAATCCCTGGACGGTCTTGATTCCGGCGGCGGTCGCGTTGCTTGTAGTCTTTGCGGCGATCTATACGTTCACACGAAACTCGCCGGCGAGCAGCCCTAACACTAACGAACAAGTTCCAACGCTGGCCGCGGATCCCAACAGTCAGCCGGTGCAGCCCACACCGCCTCCGACCGGAAAAGGCGAAGAGGGGATACCGGTGGGCGGCGCAATCAAACCCGCGGCGAACGTGAATGCAAGTCCGAATGCGAGTGCTGAGGTTTCGCCGGACGCGCTTTACGACCTGAGCCCGGCTGCGAACGAGAACGAGAACGCGAATGCAAACACAAACAGCAACAGCAATCGCAAAGCACCTGCATTGCCGGAGCCGACACGCACTGTAGTACCGGAAACGGCTCCTCCGTTGCCATCGCCGTCAGCAACAAAAGCGCCGGAGAAGCCAAGCCCCACCCCCACGCCCCGGTAGAAGTCGTTTTACAGGATTGACAAGATTAGACAGGATTACATGTCAATCCTGAAGAATCTTGTCAATCCTGTTAACGGATTTTCGTGCAAAGTAACCGCGCAAGTTCCTCCGCGCCTTCGATCTCGATTTCAATTTCCAACACGTAACACGGAACTGAGAACGACAGTGTTCGCAGCTTAACTGCATCTTTGGCGGTGGTGATCAAAGCACTTGCGCCGGCTTCTTTTGCAGCTCGAGCGAGGGAGTCAATCTCGTCCTGCGAATAGACGTGATGGTCCGGGAAAGATTTCTGCAACGCGAGCTCAAACCCACACCGCCGCACCTGCTCGAAGAACGAATGTGGATTACCAACAGCACAAAAAGCTGCCACATGCGCAGGCGGCGTCAAGGCATCCGAGCCGTTCTTCAACGAAGACAGTCGCGAGGTGCGCATGCGCGAATGAAAAATCGGACACCCGCCGGTTAATTTCAGGATATCGCTGCGAAGATCGTCGAGGCTATTGACCTGATCGCATCTGGTAATTACCACGCAATCAGCTCTGCTGAGGCTGTCGGGAGTTTCACGCAGCCGGCCATACGGCAGCAGCCTGCCGCCACCCCAGGGGTTGGTCGCATCGATCGTGACGATGTTCAGATCGCGCGCGACGCGCAGGTGCTGAAACCCGTCGTCCAAAACAAAACAGTCAGTGCCGAAATCCTTGATAGCTTCCTGCGCTGCCGCTATTCGATCCGCGCTGCTAATCACTGCGGCCGCGCCGATGAGCCTCGTAGCCAACAGGTACGGTTCATCGCCGGCTTCACGCGGCGCCGCCAGCAGGCCGTAGCCATCCGACACGATTACCTGAAGATGCGGATCCTTGCGGCCATAGCCACGCGTCAATATGCAAACTCTCTTGCCCTGCGCGGCAATCGTGTTCGCGACCCATTCGACGAGCGGCGTCTTTCCCGTTCCACCAGTCGTAATGTTCCCGACGCTGATTACCGGGCGCTCGAGCTTCGTAGTGTGAAAGGTCCCACGGCGATAGAGCGACAGACGCGTGCGCGTGACTGCGCCGTAGAGGAGACTCAATGGAGGAAGAACGATAGATTTCATGAAGTGTGAGCGTTGGCTGCCAGGATGGAATCTGAGCGAGAACGTTCGCGTTGAGTTGCGGACAGAAGCGGTGCGATGAGTTTCATCGTTTTCGCAGCAGCACCCTGATTATTTGTGACCAGTTGTTTCGCACGGCGGCCCAGTTCCGCTTGCTCACTTGGGTTGCCAAGAATCTTAGCAAAAGCGCGAGTTAGTTCCTCGGCGGCGTTCACACCTTCCGCCGGCGGCAACTGAACGATGGCGCCGGCTTCCTGCATCAGATCCACGATCGCGTGAAAGTTATGCGTGTGTGCGCCGGTGACGACCGGCGATCCTGCTGCGGCAGGTTCGAGCACGTTATGCCCACCTTTATCGACAATACTTCCGCCCACAAAAACAACGGTTGCGAGCGAGTAAGTTGCCGGCAACTCGCCGATCGTATCGAGAAGGATGACGGTGGCGTTCGCATCGCTCGGATCACGAGGATTCGTTCTTCGCGCCCAGCTTAAACTGGAGGACTGTATCAGTGATGCAACTTCGTTGAAACGCTCCGGATGACGTGGCGCAAGGAGGAGCCGTACAGGTTGTTTTGTTCTTAGCTGCTTCAGACTCTCGAGAATGATCTGCTCTTCCGGCCCGTGAGTGCTGGCTGCGAGGATGAGCGGCACGCCGGATTCCAAACCAAACCTCTCCCGGATCTCGATCGTCTTATCCGCCAATTCACTCCCGATCTCAGTGTCAAACTTTAGATTGCCTGCGGTGAAGAGCTTCTCGCTGGAC
>JBKPJS010000373.1:0-4361 GCA_046730815.1 Acidobacteriota bacterium | reverse complement strand
CTCAATGTCTCGTGGGCTCGGAGATGTGTATAAGAGACAGGTCCTGGAAGCTTGAAAGGTTGGCGAGCGTGCTGTGCGCCGCGCTGCCACCGTAGTTGGCGCCGAGCCAGAAATGCCCGTCCGGCTTATTGGGCTGTAATTGCACGGCCGCTTTCCCGGCTTCGATCCCCTCGCGATACATATCCTCCTGTTCGGAGTCGACATCGGTGTGCTCGGCAACATAAAAGCTCGCGCGTGCGAGTTTCCAGGCAGCCTCGTAGTTCCCGTAATCGGCCGTTCTCGCCTGGCGCAGCGCGGCCACTGCCACGCGGGCTTTGCTCAAGTCCGCTCGTCCATCATAAAGCGTGTCCGCTTCAGCGATTCGTTCCGCCGCTGCCTTTGCGTCACCCAGATCGACCTTCGGAGTGCTGTCGGAGGCGCTATGGTTACACGCCACACCACCCAAAATCAGCGTGCTTATGATCGCTATCAGACATACATTTTGCCCGATTTTCCTAAGTTTTATCATCAACTGTCCTCTGATTGTCTAGCATTACCATACAGTGTGTAATACTTTTGCGTGCAGGTTATCCAAAAGGCTTCGAATACGGTATATTGGCTTTCCAACTGGACTGACGCCGTCCGCAAACCGCAAAAATGATCGCTGGAGGAGACCTTGGCAGGGGCAGCATTCTACGATCTCGAGGGTACTTTAGTAAGTACCAACCTGGTGCATACCCTGTCCTTTTATGCGCGGCGCCAGCAAGGCTTGATTGAGAGTTTCAAGAAGAGCGCGACCACTCTTTTAAGCCTTCCGGTTTTCGCGGTGACGGACCAGTATAGCCGAAAAGTTTTCAATGACCTTTACTTCAAGCGGTACAAGGGCCAATCCGAAGATCGGCTGCGCTACTTCGCGCAGGAGCTGTTTGAAGACGTAATCAAGCCGGCAGTCTTCCCCGGGACTTACGAGCTGATCGACAAGTCGCGGAAGTTAGGGCTGAGGCAAGTCGTGATAACCGGTGCGCTCGATCTATCGGTCAAGCCGCTGATGGACCATTTAGGGATTACCGAGTACGTCACTAATCGACTGGAATTTGTGAACGGGATGGCGACCGGGCGCTTGTTGCCGCCCGTGATGGCCGCGGCCACGAAGGCTTCCTGGATTCGCACCTTTACTGAACGCGAAGGGATCAGCCTGAGTGACTCTTACGCTTACACGGACAGCATGAGCGATCTGCCGATGCTGTCTATCGTTGGTCATCCGGCGGTAGTAAACCCCGATATGCGGCTGCGGCAAACAGCTCTGCACCACGATTGGCCCATACTAAATCTGAAATAAATCCGTGTAATCTGTGGTTAAAAACTGATGGCACTTCAACTCCGACGAAAGACGCACGAATCCGTAATCTACATCGATCGCGACAGCGCGCCGCGGATCATCCCCTCCGGTGAAGACTTCATCCTCGAAGATTTGCCGATCGGAACGCGCGTTCTTTACCCAAATCCGTCGATCAAGGGCCTGCCCAATCGCGAGGCTGCCATACGTTACGCGCTCAATCATCCGCTTGGCTGCGATCCGCTGTTTGCTCAACTCGAGCCAGGAATGCGTGTGACTGTCGCTGTTGACGATATCAGCCTGCCGTTGCCGCCGATGGCAACGCCCGATATTCGACAAACAATTCTGGAAATTGTTCTCGACATGCTCGCCGGGCACGGAGTGGACGATGTGCATATTATCATCGCCAACTCCCTGCACCGGAAGATGACCGAGTGGGAAATGAAGCGAATGGTCGGGCCGCGAATCTTCTCGGAATACTATCCTGACCGCTATTACAACCACGACGCTGAATGGACCGACGGCCTGATCAAGATTGGCGAGACGAGGCACAAGGAGCCGTTGGTCCTCAACCGGCGCTGCGCTGAAAGCGATCTGTTGATTTATGCCAACATTAACCTGGTGCCGATGGATGGTGGTCACAAGTCAGTCGCCGTCGGACTCTGCGATTATGAGTCGCTGCGAGCTCATCACGATCCGCAGACGATTCGCGACTCAGACAGTTACATGGATCCGGCTCGCTCGGCTTTGAATCACAAAGTCACAACGCTCGGTAAGCTCGTTGACGAACACCTGAACATCTTCCATATCGAAACCGCTATCAACAATCGGATGTATGGCGCAGACATGGACTTCCTGCTGCGCAACGAAGACGACTTCAGCGCATTCGACCGCATGAAGTTCGAGGCCATGCGCTACACGATGAACAAGCTGCCGCGTCCTGCGCGTCGCAAGCTTCTGCATTCACGTCCAGCGCAATACGAGATGATCGCGTGTCACGCAGGTAAGACGGAATTGGTTCACGAGAAGATCGTGGCTAAAGGTTTTGAGCAGTATGCGATTCCGATTAGCGGCCAGTGCGACATTCTGATCACAGGCATTCCGGACATTTCGCCGTACAACGTCTACTCGATCCTGAATCCGTTGCTGGTCCAGGTGATGGCGCTGGGTTATCACTTCAACTTCTATCGCAACAAGCCCCTGCTGAAAAAGGGCGGCGTAATGATCGTGCATCATCCATGCTACGACGAGTTCGATCATCAGTTTCATCCCAGCTACATCGAGTTTTTCAATCGTTTGCTGCCGGAGACGCGCGACGCTTTTACTTTGCGTGACAAGTACGAGCGCGAGTTTGCAAACAATCCGAGCTATATCGAGATGTACCGGCGTGGCAACGCTTATCACGGCGCGCATCCGTTTTTTATGTGGTACTGGGGTGAAAACGGCCGGCAGCACGTCGGCAAAGTGATCGCGGCGGGCGCTGAGAACGCGCACGTTCCGGGGATTCTCGGCTGGGAACGCGCGGACAATTTGACGGAAGCGATCGCGATGGCGCGCAGTTACATGGGCAACTCCGCTGAGATCACGATGCTGCACCAGCCGATAATCGGCATTGCGGACATGGAGTAAAGCCATCCACAGATTACACAGAATCTGCGTAATCTGCGGATGGACTTCTTTGGTGAAGTTATGAAGCTCTCTCCAACTGAAATTTATAAAGATCGAAGAATCTTCCTGATCGGAAGCACCGGCTTTCTCGGTAAGGTGACGTTGAGCATGTTGCTCCATCGCTTTCCGAACGTGGGCAAGATCTATCTCACGGTGCGTGCGCGTTCGCAGGAAGAGTCTGAAAATCGCTTTTGGAACAACATCATCACTTCGCCACCTTTCGATCCGTTGCGCGAACGTTACGGTGGCGCCCTCGAAGGTTTTGTTAACGACAAGGTCGTAGTCAAGGGCGGTGACATTGCCGAACCCAACTTCGGCTACAGTGAAGAAGAAGCGCAAACCATCGCCGGCGACATCGACGTCATCATCAACTCCGCCGGAAACGTAACTTTCAACCCCACGCTCGAGAGCGGCCTGCGTACTAACGTGGTCGGCACTCAAAACGTGATTGCCTTTGCGCGTAGGATGAAACGCCCCGCGTTGGTCCACGTCTCCACCTGCTTCGTCGCCGGTAATCGCTCGGGCGCGATTTGGGAGAGCGATCCGGTGATCGGTTACTTCCCGCGCCAACGCGAATTGGAAGGCGTTCAGTTTTCAGTGGACCAGGAGATCGCCGACTGCGCGAGGCTCGCCGCTCGGGTCAGGGACGAAGCTCGCGATGCGATGATGACCGCGCGTTTTCGCGAGCTTGCGCGCAAACGGCTCAACGAAGAAGGCCGCGACGTCGAGGATCCTGACGCCCTCGGACTCGCCGTCGCACGCGAACGAAAGGTCTGGACTCGAACGCGTTTGACGGATCTCGGCGTCGAGCGTGCCGCCTACTGGGGTTGGCCCAACATTTACACCTATACCAAATCACTCGGCGAACAACTCGTTGCTGCCGAAACTGAAATGGTGCGCAGCATCGTGCGTCCAAGCATTGTCGAGTCGGCGCTGTCCTATCCCTTCCCCGGCTGGAATGAAGGCTTCACCACCACCGCGCCGATCATTTTTCTCATTCGCAAAGGTCAAACGAAGATTCCTGCGAACGATAAGTTGATTCTCGACATCACTCCGGTCGATCAAGTGGCGTCTGTAATGCTTGCCGTTGCGGCGCAGGCGTGCGTCGAGGAGCCGCGACTGGTTTTCCAGGCGGCCACCGGCGATTCCAACCCGAACAACATGGAACGGATCATCGGGCTCGTCGGACTCGATAAGCGCAAGCACTTCCAGGAGAAAGAGACCGGCGTCAAGTTTGTCAACCAGATCGCCGCGCGCATGGAGCCGAAGCGAGTCACGACTTCGCATTACGAGAGGACCTCGATGCCGATGTTCAACTCGACCGCGAAGAAAGCGTCGTCGTTGCTCGAGCGTGTGCGGCCACGATGGGGTGGCGGGC
>JBKPJS010000372.1:0-7754 GCA_046730815.1 Acidobacteriota bacterium | reverse complement strand
AGTCAACGTGGTAGACCCCTGGTTCAATATCAACTGCGCCTCAACCGGACTCCACAACGATGCAACTGTCGCGGGTGGCGGCAAGGTGTACGTCGTCACACCCAATTCTAACTTCCTGGCCGGCGAGCAATGTACAGTCACAGTTCTCAAAGACCAGATTCACGATACGGATACGGACGAAAGTGCTCCAAACACTGACACGCTCTCCGCGAACTACGTCGCGACGTTTACAGTCTCAACCGGAACGGCTCCGCCATATCCGCCGAGTGTGCACCTGACCATGGGTAATCCGAATGGCGCCACTGCTGACGTGAATCAGCCAAACAACTACCTGATGGAGAAACCGGAGTTTAGTCTCTCTTACAACAGAGACCGCGGCTCGCCGAATTGGGTAAGCTGGCACCTGACCGATGAATGGATCGGCAATCTCGTGCGGGTCGATAGCTTCAGACCCGACCCGGCTGTTTTGCCCACCTGGTATCGCGTGCAGGCGACCGACTTTGCCGGTAGCGGTTTCGATCGTGGTCACATGACACCAAACGCGGATCGCGACAAAGAAACTTCTATTCCGATCAACCAGGCAACGTTCTTAATGTCGAACATGGTGGCCCAGGCACCCGACAATAATCAGGGCCCGTGGGCAGAACTCGAAAGCTTCCTGCGTACGCTCTTACCCGCGAACGAGCTTTACATCGTTTCTGGTCCATTCGGCACCGGCGGGACCGGCAGTGCTGGTTTCGCCAATACGATTGCGAATGGTCACGTAACAGTTCCGTCTTCCACCTGGAAGGTCGTGCTCGTCATTCCCAAGGGCGATAACGATGTCTCGCGCGTTACTGCGTCCACGAGAACAATCGCCGTGAACATGCCGAACATCCAGGGAATCAGAAATAACCCGTGGCAGACGTACCTGACTACGGTTGACGCGGTCGAAGCCATGACCGGTTACGACTTCTTCGCCAACGTTCCGGACGCGATTGAAAACTCGATCGAAGCCGGTACGAACGGGGACAATCCGCCAGGTACCGAAGGTCAATCTGCAACGACTGCGGAAGATACGTCGAAATCGATAACTCTAACCGCAGTGAGTCCTATTCCAAGCGCATCGTTTACCTTTACGATCGTTACTCCTCCCGCGCACGGAACACTTACGGGAACGGGATCCAATCGTTCATATCAACCCAATCCGGACTTTAACGGCGCCGATAGCTTCACGTTCAAAGCCAATGACGGCGCGCATGACTCGAACGCGTCGACCGTCAATCTCACCGTCACCGAGGTGAACGATTCTCCGGCCGCTGTTGACGACACGGCAAACACCGATGAGGACGTGCCGCTGCAAATCACGGCGTCGGACTTGACTACGAACGATAGTGCTGGTCCGGCGAATGAGAATCTGCAAGTCCTGACAGTCACGTCGGTGTCATCGACTGCGGACACACACGGAACAGTGTCCTTGTCGAGCGGGACTATCACCTACTCGCCAGCTCAGAACTACAACGGCCCGGCGAGTTTCAGTTACCAAGCTTGCGACAATGGAACCACCAACGGTGCGCCCGATTCGAAATGCGCCACCGCAATGGTGAACATAACCGTGAACTCGGTAAACGATGCTCCAACACTCAACGCAATCGGAAATCAAACGGTCGATCTCGGCAACACCTTGAGTTTTACCGCGGTAGGTTCCGACATAGATCTCCCTGCGCAAACTCTGAGCTACAGTTTGACTGGTACGGTTCCAAGCGGTGCCACGATCAATGCCTCGTCAGGTGTTTTCAGTTGGACTCCGACCGCGGGCCAGGCAGGTCAAATCTTTACTCTGGCGGTGAGGGTCACGGATAACGGTAGTCCCGCCTTGCACGCGGATCAGCAGATCACTGTGGGCGTGGCTTACACGTGGTCCAACCTGTTGGCTCCGGTCCAAGGTGGTGGAGTGTACAAGGTCGGACGCACGCTCCCGATCAAATTCCAACTGACTGGCGCCAGTGCCGGAGTAACTAACGCAGTCATTAAACTGCTGGTGTTAAAAGTAAGTAATAACGTCGTCGGAGATCCCGTGGACGTCGAGTCGACTTCGGCGGCGACGACCGGCAACCTCTTCTATTACGACAACGGCCAGTACGTTTTCAATCTCAACACGTCCGGTCTCTCAGCAGGAACGTATCAGTTGCAGGTGGACATGGGCGACGGTGTGTTGCGCGCGGTGAACATCTCACTCCGTTAAACCAGCTCTACCAGGATGTCAGGATTTGCAGGATTGACAAGATTTCCATCTTGTTAATTCTGTAAATCCTGATTGTATTTTGTGGTCCAATCCTGCCTCAAAAAGACCGATCTCACTCTGCCTATGTGACCGAAGTTTGTCACCTTGACGAGAATCCCGTCATTCACGAAATAAAGGCTTTTTTCGTTATTGACCCGCTCTCAGAAGAACTGGTAAAAGCATGAATCAGGCCCTTACCGGCCATGTTTATGTCGACCGGTATACCTCTCCAAAGTGGTGCTGTCAGGATAGTGTTGGGAGGATACCGATATGTTCGATCCCCAGAGTCGACTGCCGCTGCGACGAACCCGCCAAAAAAAAACCAATAGACCATCGTCCCTAAGAACGTGGCGTTCAGTAGCGACCGTCGTACTGATCGCGCTGGCATCAGTTTACGTCGCCTTCGCAGCAATCTCTCTATCGATATTCACTCCCTACACCCAAAACTTCAACAGCATGGGCATTCCGTTGTCCAACCCGGCGCTCTCGAATTTGCCCGTAGAGTTTCGCCAGGACTCACGCAGCATTGCGCGAAGCGTAGGCACGTTTTCTGCGGCAAGCGTTCAAACTACACTAGCCGGTGGCGCAAACCTTTCCTCTACTGCAACGAACGGTAGTTATAACTTCGGCGCCGGGACATCCTCTCTAGGGGATTCAGATCGCGCCGTCGGATTCCTCTCGTCCGGCACCGGAGGGATCACCGGCAATCTCTATGCACAGTTTCAAAACAACACTGGCGTCGCGCTTTCAGGTTTGCAGATCTCGTACGACGTTGAGAAATATCGAAACGGAGATAACCCTCAGGGGTTTCGTTATCAACTCTTTTATTCCTTCGATGGTGTTACATGGACCAATGCCGGGCCAAACTTTTTTACGGCGTTCTTGCCCGATGCAAACAACAACGGATTCGCGAACGCGCCCGGAGCCACCGTGTCCGTTGCCGGTAAGAACATAAATGTGCCCATAGCGAATGGCGCCAGCTTCTATCTCGCCTGGAACTACTCGGTGACCAACGGAAATACCCCTACAAACGGCCAGGCACTGGCAATCGACAACATCTCGGTTCTGGGTATCCCGGCAGTCACTCCTACAAACCCGACCGGCGTCGGCACCGCGAATCCGAATTCGGTGTTGCCCGGCGAGGTATCGACGCTGACCGTAACAGTCACACCCGGAACAAACCCGGCGAGCACGGGCTTATCGGTCACCGCGGATCTTTCGGCTATTGGCGGTTCGCCTAACCAGCAATTCTTTGACGATGGTATTAACGGTGGCGATGCGGTAGCAGGCAACAACGTTTTCACGTACATCGCGACCGTCGCGTCACTCACCACAGCCGGAGTCAAGTCGCTTCCCTTCTCTGTCAGCGATAGTCAAACACGTTCGGGCAGTGGCTCGATCAGTCTGACGGTTCAACAGCCGCCTCCGCCGGTGGACCATCTTGTCATTAGCCAGCTTTACGGCGGCGGTGGCAACTCAGGCGCAACGCTGACAAACGATTATGTAGAGATCTACAACCCGACCGGTGTCTCGTTCAACCTCGCTGGCTGGTCTTTGCAGTACGCTTTGGCAGCAGGCACGAGTTGGACCAACACACAACCGCTTGGCGGCACGATCGCTCCGGGTGAGTATTTCCTCGTCGCACTCGCATCAGGTGGTGCGAATGGCTCTCCATTACCGGTAACAGCGAACATTTCCGGCGACATCAACATGAGCGCGACGACCGGCAAGGTCGCGCTCGTCAGCAATGCCATTTCGCTAACAGGAAGTTGCCCTAACGGCTCCGACCCTGACATCGTCGACTTCGTCGGCTACGGTTCGAGTGCGAGTTGCTTCGAAGGCGGCGCACGTGCGCCTGCGCCAGGCAACACGAATGCGTTGTTCAGGAAGTTGAATGGCGCGCAGGATACGAATCAAAACGGTGACGACTTTCAAACAGGAGCGCCGAATCCGCGCCGCACCGCGCCAATCGTGGAGCTTGGTCCATGGGTCGCAGGAACTGATCCCATCGCCGATGGCTTCAACGCGCCGTACGACGCCACCATTACCGTCGATTTTAGTGAGCCCGTTGATGTGGTTGGAAACTGGTTCGACATCACTAGCGCAAACTCGGGCCAGCACAACAGTGCCACCGTTGCTGCTTACAATGGCTCGAAGCGTTATCACATCACGCCAAACACCGGCTTCGAGTTTGGTGAACAGTGCACAGTCACGATTGTTCACGGCAACGTGCACGATCAGGATCTCGACGATAGTTCACCAAACACGGATACACTCTTCGCCGATCATTCGTGGACGTTTACGGTTGTCGCGGCCGGTGCGACCGCGCCGCATCCGCCGAGCGTCCATCTGACGATGGGCAATCCGTCGAACGCCCTAGTCGATCTCCAGCAGGCCAACAACTACCTGATGGAGAAGCCTTCCTTCGCGCTCTCTTACAACAGAGACAAGGGCACGCCGAATTGGGTCAGTTGGCATCTCGAGACTGAGTGGACCGGAAGCTTGCCCCGCACGGACACGTTTCGTGCTGACCCGGCGATTTCACCCGATTGGTACCGCGTGCAGTCAACCGATTATTTTGCGTCGGGTTTCGATCGCGGTCACATGACTCCAAACGCAGATCGCGATAATGCGGCATCGATACCGCTGAACCAGGAAACGTTCCTGATGTCGAACATGGTGCCGCAGGCCCCGAACAGCAATCAGGGTCCATGGACCGATCTCGAAGACTTTCTGCGCACGCTGTTACCTGAGAATGAGATCTACGTTGTGTCAGGCCCGGCGGGTGTTGGCGGTTCCGGCGACAATGGACCAGCAACGACGATCGCAAACGGCCACGTAACTGTTCCGGCTTACACGTGGAAAGTCGTCCTCGTTATTCCGCGAGGCGACGACGATATTTCGCGCGTGAATGCGGGAACCCGGACCATCGCCGTGATCATGCCGAATCAAAATAGCATCAACAGCGATTGGCATACATATCTCACGACGGTTGATTCCGTCGAAGCTCTCACTGGTTACGATTTCTTTGCAAACGTTCCGGACATTGTCGAGACTTCAATCGAGGCAGGCACAGACGGAAACAATCCGCCGGCAACTGAAAATCAGTTTACGACTACGCCGGAAGATGTTCCGGTTGAAATCATGTTGAATGCTGTCAGTCCGGTGCTCAATGCGTCGTTCACTTACACAATCGTCGCTCCACCGGGCAACGGCGTATTGTCGGGAAGTGGACCAACTTTCACGTACACGCCTGCGCAGGATTTTCATGGCTCTGATAGTTTTACATTCAGAGTCAACGACGGCAGTCACGACTCGAATACTTCGACAGTGAACATCACGGTCACTGAAGTCAACGATGCGCCGACAGCAAACAGTCAATCGGTAACAACTGACAGCAACACGCCTGTAGCGATAACGCTGACGGGCAGCGATCTCGAGTCGGCTAATCTCGTTTTCGAGGTAACAGGTAGTCCGGCGCATGGCGGTTTGTCAGGTTCCGGTGCAAACCTGACGTACACACCAAATGCGAACTACAGCGGCCCTGATAGCTTCCAGTTCACTGTGAGAGATTCAGGTGACGGCGCAGCGCCGGCGTTGACAAGCGCGTCGGCGACTGTCTCGATCAGGGTGCATGACACTATCGCGCCCACGATCAACGCTCCGGCAAACGTAACCGTAAATACAGGCGCGGGTGCGACGACGTGTGGAGCGACGGTCACCGAAACGCAACTCGGCACCGCTACTGCAACGGACAACTCCGGAAGTGTCAGTATCGCCCGCAGCGGTGTTCCGGCTGGAAATATCTTCCCCGTTGGAACAACAACCATCACTTACACTGCGACCGACGACACCGGCAATTCGAGCTCGGCGACGCAAACGGTCACAGTCCTCGATAACACAGCCCCGACACTAACTGCGCTGCTGCCGACGAGCGTGAATGCAAACTTCAGCGGCAAGGCGCTAATCCCCGACGTTGTTGCAGGAACGATTGCAAGTGATAACTGTGGACCGGTGAAGGTAACACAGAGCCCGCTTGCAGGCACCGTGGTGGGGATCGGCACACATACGATCACGATCACCGCTATTGACGCGGCGGGCAACACAAGCACCGCGACCACAACGTTCACTGTGAATGACGGGCGCTTGACGTTCTCGCTCAGCGTCTCGCCAACCACAGTCAAGGCCGGCAAGCTGGCAAAGCTGGATATCGTTTACGCCAACACCACCCGCGAACACCTGTCAGTCTCATTTATAGTGAGGTACACGGGCCCGTGCGCAAGCGCTTTGATTGATAACGTTGGACCATTTCAAATCAACGGCGGAGCTGAGCGAAGTACCAACGTTGTGTTTCACGTTCCGAACACGGCATGCACCGGCATGTACACGCTTACCCTGGAGTCGTATGTCGCAGGAGTATTGGTTGGCACGACTACGGCAGAACTAACCGTAGTGCCGGAACAGTTGAAAGCGCGAACGCGATAACAGAACCGAGCGCGGTAGCGCCGGGTGGTTGCGCAGGGTCAACCTTTCGGCTCGGATTGAACCTGCGCATCACCTGGCGCTACCGCGCTCGGTTCTGATCTTTAGCCGCAGATGAACGCGGATGGACGCAGATTATTTCTGCTGATCTGCCTCATCCGCGTTTATCTGCGGCTAATTATTCGGTTGAAATCTGGTTCTGCTTGTTGAGTGCGGCGTGCATCGTATGCCAGGGCAGGGTCGCGCATTTCACACGCACGGGAAACTCGCGTACGCCCGCAAAGATCCGCAAATTCCCCAGGCTGTTTTCCTGTGTTTCTTCGTCGAGCTCGCCGGTGACCATCGAGTGAAATTCCTTGAACAGGTTTTCGACTTGCTCTTTGCTCTTGCCTTTGACCGCCTGCGTCATCATGCTCGCGGCGGCTTTCGAGATCGCGCAGCCCGAGCCTTCAAACCCCACTTCCGTCACCACATCGTCATCAAGATTCAGGTAGACGGTCAGGTGATCGCCGCACAGTGGGTTATAGCCTTCCGCGGTGTGGTTGGCAGTTTCGAGCTTACGGAAGTTTCGCGGCTTCTTGTTATGGTCGAGAATTACCTGCTGGTAGAGTTCGCTTAGTTCAGACATGGATCAACTAAAAATCTCAATCACTCTTTCAATCGTGCGGGCAAGCACGTCGATCTCTTCCTTCGTGTTGTAGAAGGCAAACGATGCGCGCGCCGTCGCCGGCACTTTGAATCGCTGCATCACAGGCTGCGCGCAGTGGTGGCCGGCGCGAACCGCGATGCCCTCCTGGTCCAGGATCGTGCCGATGTCGTGCGGGTGAATGTCGTCAATCACAAACGACAACACACTCGCCTTGTTTTTTGCTGTGCCGATAATCCGCACGCCTTCGATTGCAGAAACGCGCTCAGTCGCGTAGCGCAGCAACTCCGCCTCGTAAGCAGCCGCCCGCTCCCTGCCGATGCTGTCCAGATAATCGATCGCAGCGCCGAGACCGATCTGAGA
>JBKPJS010000371.1:0-1900 GCA_046730815.1 Acidobacteriota bacterium | reverse complement strand
GCCTCTGGCAGTTCTTAACGTTGAAGAACTGCACCGGCTAAGCGACCTCGGTCTCCCTAATCAACGGCGTTGGCTCAATCATCGTACACTCGGTGACGAACACCGCAGAACGTTTCCCTCCGCCGCCACGGATATTAGCATAACTAGCCACAAAGAGGCACATAAGACACAAAAAGAGATCTGAATTAATCTGCATTTATTTTTTTGTGATTTTGTGCGTTTTAGTGGCTGATTTTCGTTTGCGGCTAACCGAGGCTCAGCTTGCCGGCGCCGCCTTGCTCGTGCTCGACGGTGGTTCGCACTTTCAACAGACGATCAAGCATTTCCGCGCATTCCGCACTGCGCGCGGCGAGTTGCGAGTCTGCCTGTTCGTGCATGTTCTTCAGCCGGTGGAGCTCGTCCGCGATGTGCAACGCTGCGAGGATCGCTACTTTAAGCGAGTCGACGGTGAGTGTGCCGGAAGAGATTTCTCTCATCCTGCTGTCGACGAATTCTGCGAGTTGAATGATGTATTCCGTGTCGCCGTCAGACCGGATGTTGTAGGTCTGGTTGTAAATCTCAACGCGAATCGTGGGACTGCCGGTGCTGCCTTCCATACTGCTCTTATTGATCATTCGGCCAATCCCGGAACTCATTTGAACTCCTCTACCATTTCAGGATCGAGAGCTGCCACTGCGTCGAGCATGGCTTCGACTTTCATGCGAATGGTCTCACGTTCGGCGAGCAGCTTCTCAACCTGATTTTCGAGTCGCTCTTTTTCATTCAAGACGCTGCCCATGTCGCGATGTATGAGGGCGAGTTCCTTTTCGAGGTTTTCTTTTTCCTGGCGCAGCGTTTTTGTGAGTTCGATGGTGCGATAGATCTTATCTTCCAAGTGAGAAAACTTTTCCAAGCCTGACAGACCTACCATCATTCATCTCCCCGACATGTAGACTGAAAATGCGGAGCGATTATCCGTCTTCGCGCCTGCAAGCGCAAGACTCATTCTGCAAACACGCGCGATTTATTTTTCTAACGCTGCTCCGCTGCGAATGCTTCGAGCAACGAAGAGGTCAAACGCAAGTGACGCTCTTCAACTTCTTCATCGCGCAACGTGCGTTCATCAGAGCGATATTCGAGTCGCAGCGTCACCGATCGTTTGGAGGACGGAATGTTTCCGCCTTCAAACGTGCCAACCAACTTCACGCTGCGGCAATCAGCTACATTCTGATCGGTCACCGCGTTGAAGATCTCTTCGAGCAAAACGTTGCGGTTCACCAGCAAGGAGATATCGCGCGTCACCGAAGGATATCGCGGCAATGGTGAGTACTGAATGACTTTCGCAGGACCATTCAGCAGCGCACCGAGATCCAACTCCATTAGATAAACCGGTTGACGAAATTTGTAAGACGCAGCAATGTTCTCCGCCAGTCGACCAATCGTGCCGATCTCGGCACCGTCACGAAGCTTCATCAGGGCAGTCTGCCCCGCACGCAGATGCCGCACCGAACTTTGCGCGAAGCTCAAAGGACTTAGGTTCATCGAATCGACAGCGGCTTCCAACGCGCCTTTCAGATCGAAGAAGTCGAGCTCGCGTTCGGCTTGTGCTTTGTTCTCTTCGATCGCGCCGCCGGTTGCGATCATCGCCAGCGCAAGCCTCTCCTGAGGCAATTCACCAGGCGAGGAAAGAGCAAAAATCCGGCCAATTTCGAACAAACGCACGTCACGAATGCCGTGATTGAAGTTATGCCGCAACGAACTCAGCAAGCCGGGCAAAAGGGTCGAACGCATCCATGCGGCATCCTCGATAATGGGATTCGCAAGTTGAGGCTGATCGTCTTCGTGGCCGCGCAGCGCAGGGACCTGTCTCTTATACACATCTCCGAGCCCACGAGACTTAAGACAAGATCTCGTATGCCGT
>JBKPJS010000370.1:0-7513 GCA_046730815.1 Acidobacteriota bacterium | reverse complement strand
GTTCAAGGCGGACAATTACGCGGACTACCTCTATTTTCACGGATTGAGCGTCGAGAGCGCGGAAGCGCTTGCCGAGTTGTGGCACAAACGCATTCGCGAGGAGTTGGGGATTGCCGGCGCAGATTCGCCTGAGTTGTCGCGCTTGTTCCGTCAGGAGTACCAAGGCGCGCGCTACAGTTTTGGTTATCCTGCCTGTCCGAGTCTCGAAGATCAGGAAAAGCTTTTTGCGTTGCTCGATCCGGCACGCATCGACGTGGAACTCAGCGAAGAATTTCAGTTGGAACCAGAGCAATCGACTTCGGCTATTATTGTCCACCATCCGGAGGCAAAATACTTCTCGATTGAGTGACGCCACAAAGAGGCACAAAGAAGCACAATAGCAACTGATCTTTGTGCTTTTGTGCCTTTTGTAGCCCTGAAGACAGTGACTGAGTTCCAAGTCCTATCCTGGTTCGAACGTTTCGCCTTTCGCTTCGTCCGGCGCATGAATCAAGGCGCCTGGAAGCGATTTTGGACGTGGTGTCAAAGCACCATGGGCGCCGGCTGGATCCATCTATCCACTTACAACATCATGAACGTCTACGGTCTTGAGCACGTCGAGGCCGCTTCACGCGATCGACCGCTTTTGCTTGTTGCCAATCATCGTTCGTTCTTCGATATGTATGCAGTATCGACTGTGCTCTTTCGCAACACGAGTTGGCGCAAGCAACTATTTTTTCCGGTGCGTGGCAGGTTTTTCTACCAATCACCGATCGGGTTGTTACTGAATCTGATCATGGGCTGGTGGTCCATGTATCCGCCGTTTTTCGCAGGCGGTGATCATCCGATTCCGGAGAAGCGGGCTTTCGACAAGTATTCATTCCGCTTGCTTACAGATTTGGCGCAGACTGGACCAGGCAACGTCATCGGCTTTCATCCGGAAGGGACGCGCAATAAGAGTCAGGATCCTTATTCGTTTCTGCGCGCGCAGCCGGGAGTCGGCAAGTTGATTATGGATGCGCGGCCACAAGTGATTCCGGTGTTCATCACGGGTTTGTGTAATAGTCTTCCGAGGCAAGTGGCGCGAAACTGGAATCGGGAAGAAGCTATTCGAATTCACTTCGGGCCGCAGTTGGATTTGAGCGAGCATTTTACGAAACCTGATCGTCTGCGCACGCACAAAGAAATTGCCGACGCCGTGATGGAGAAGATCGCTGAGCTCGGCGAACAAGACAGGTCAATCCACAGATTACACAGATGAATCTGAGTAATCGGTGTAATCTGTGGATGAAAACGTATGTCGATCGTAATCGTTAATCCAGCGTCAGCCAGTGGCAGCACGGGTGACGCGTGGCCGCAGATCGCGAGTGACTTGCGCTCACACTTCGGCGCGTTTCGAGCCCTGTTCACTAAACAGCGCGGTGACGCCGCGGCACTCGCCGCTGAATCAGCGCGCAAGGGCGCGAAACTCATCATTGCCTGTGGCGGCGACGGCACTGTTTCGGAAGTCGCTAACGGAATTCTTTCATCGGGCAAGGACGTTGAGCTCGGTATCCTGCCCAGCGGCACGGGCGGTGACTTCCGGCGGACACTAGAGATTCCTTCACAGAGCCGTGCTGCTGCGCGAGTGCTTCGTACCGGTCGTATTGTGCGCATCGACGTAGGACGCGTGTCGTTCATCGATAACAACGGAACTGAAGCGATGCGCTATTTTCTTGGCGTCGCATCGTGCGGCATGAGCACCAGAGTTATTGAACGAGTAAAAGCAGGCGGCCCGGATTGGCTTCCCGCTAACACTCCGAAGTGGCTTGGCGGCCGGATCTCGTTTGGCGCATCGCTGCTGCAAACTGCGATGCGCACCGCGCCTGTACGTCTAGTGGTCCAACTCGACGATTCTCACGAGCGCCAGGTCGTGGTCTCGAATCTATGCATCGCAAATGCGCGCTACTTCGGCGGCGGAATGAAAATCGCGCCTGATGCAAAACTGACGGATGGAAAATTTGACATCATCGGCGTCGGCGACCTGAGCGCGTTAAAGATTTTTACGAGTGCACCGCGAGTGTATCTAGGCTCGCACCTTTCCATGCCTGAAGTGAGCCACGCGTTGGCGCGCAAAATCACAGTGCGACCCGCCGAGCGCGGCACTGAAGTCGCGTTGGAAGTCGATGGTGAACTTCCCGGAAAACTCCCCGCCACCTTCCAGATCATCCCCGAAGCGTTACGGGTGCGTGTTAATGGCTGAACAATCGATAGCTCACTCCGTCCTCAGTGCGATAATCGGATCGACGCGGGTTGCGCGGCGCGCGGGTACAAGACACGCCAGAAGCGCAACGGCCAACAACACGATCGATACACCAATGAAGGTCAGAGGATCGGTCGGTGACACTCCATAAAGCAATCCTACAAGCACGCGCGACATGGAGAACGCACCAACCAATCCAAGCACGAGGCCTATCAAGGTCATGATCATTCCCTGTCGCACAACCAATCGCAGAACGTCCGCTCGTTTGGCGCCAAGAGCCATTCGAATGCCGATCTCGTGCGTTCGCCAACTGACGGAATAGCTCATCACGCCGTACAGGCCCACCGCTGCTAGAACAAGCGCGACACCCGCGAATATGCCCAGCAGCAACATATTGAACCTGCGTGGAGCGACTGAGGTGCCCAACAACTGTTCGAGCGTTTGCGTTCGCCAGATTATCTGCTTCGAATCGAATGCCTTAATTTCCGCGCGCGCCGCCGGCAGCAGTTGCGACGCATCCCGAGCTTCAGTGCGGATTACGAGATTCAGCCGGCGCTCGGGCTTTTGAAGATATGGAACGTACATCTCGGGCTGGACCTCGACGTCGAGGCCGTTACGGCGAATGTCTCCCACAACGCCAACTATTTCGCGCGGAATTTTGTTGGGCCCGTCGAAGATAATCCGTTTGCCAATCGCGTCCTCGTTCGAAAAGTAACGCTTCACGAAAGCATTGCTGACGACGATGAGCGGAGGCGAATTTGCCGTATCCTGGTCCGTAAAAATGCGGCCACGCAGCAGGGCGATGTTCATTGTGCGAAAGTAATCAGGGCCGGCAACCGTGTAATCCGCGATCGCTTCCTCGCCGGGTTTGAACGGAATATGGCCTTCTATTTGAAAACTCAACTCAATATCGAAATCGGTGAGTGGAACATTGCTGACCACGGAGGCATCACGAACACCGGGAAGGGCCTTCATTCGTGCGATAAGCTGTTGAAATGCTGCTGACTGCTGCTCGGGTTTTGGATACGTCACTCTGTCCAGCGGAATATCGAGTGCGAGCACGCTCCGCGGATCGAACCCCGGATCCGTTTGCAGCAGATGCCAGAAACTATTGATTAACAGTCCTGCGCCGGCGAGCAGCATCAACGACAACGCGACTTCAGCCACAATCAACGTGCTGCGCATCCGGTTACGCCCACTCTGCGAGAAGCCACGTCCGCCTTCTTTCAGCATGTTGCCGGGATCAGGTCTGGAGGCGTGCAAAGCAGGTGCAAGACCGAACAAGATCCCCGTCAACGTCGAGACACCCAGCGTGAACAAGAGCACATAACGATCGAGGCTGACATCGCGCAGCCTCGGCACGTCGGCTGGTCCATAAGCCACCAGCAGATCAGTGCCCCAGCTTGCGAGCAACAGACCGAGAACGCCACCTGCTAACGATAGCAGAACGCTTTCGGTTAACAGTTGCGCGGCAATGCGGCTGCGACTTGCGCCGAGTGCCATTCGAATAGCGACTTCCTTTTGTCGCGCAGCGGCGCGGGCGAGAAGGAGGTTGGCCACATTGGCGCAGGCAATCAGGAGAACCACAGCGACCGCGCCGAGCATCACGAGGAGTGCGGTGCGATAGTCACGCGTGATGTCTTCGTGCATCGATACTGCGTTGAAGATTACGTTTGTGTTTGATTCGGGGGAGCGCCGTTCGATTTGTCGTGAAAGAAGGTCAAGCTCAGCCTTTGCCTGCTCAACTGTTGCGCCAGGCTTGAGCCGGCCGATTACCGGGAGAAACCTGTTTGCACGTTCTTCACGCATTCCTTTTGTCAACCAGTCAGCGGAGAACATCGGCTCCCAATAGTCTTGATTCTCGTCACTGATCGGATACTCGAACCCCGGCGGCATGATGCCGATCACGGTAGCTTTTCCGCCGATGTTTATCTCACGGCCAATAATACTCGGGTCACCACCATAACGCCGTTGCCATAGGCCATGACTGATTAGGATCACCGGCGCCGCCCCAGGTTTGTCTTCTTCGCGGGTGAAGACACGGCCGAGCTCCGGCTTGGCGCCAAGTACGGAGAAATAGTCCGCATTAACCGCCGCGCCGATCAAACGTTCGGGGTCACGGCCTTCCGTAACCATCGCGCCGCTACGCTGAATCGTGGCCACGGATGCAAGCGTCGTCGTCGACTGCTGTACATCAAGTAAGTCAGGCACTGAGAAGGTGCCGCGACCATCAAGAGCTTGATTGCGCTGCTCAGTTGCGAGCATTACCAACTGTTCAGGGTGTTCGTAAGGTAATGGTTGGAGCAGAACAGTATTAACGACGGAAAAGATTGCGGTGTTGACGCCGATGCCTAATCCGATGGCGATGATTGCCACAGCGGTCAGGCTCGGTCGCTTCAACAACATTCGAACGGAATAGACGAGATTCTTCCAAAGCACGTCCATTAGTTACTCCTTCTTCAGGCAGATCGATTGCAGAGATGGTTCGAGTAGCTGGAATCAAAGACTGTGCCAGTTTCAAGCGGCTGTCGATTCAGAGAAATATAAGGAGTAAGCGGGCGTTCTGTGACTCTCGCATTTCGTAAATGAGACCGCACGATCCCATTTTCGTAAAGCCACAAGGAAGCATAAAGAGCACAAATGGTTTCGGTTATCTTTGTGCCTTGTGCTTCTTTGTGGCAAATTTCTCTTTGCCTGCCTCGCTAAAACTTCTATGATGAGATTGGCTCATGGATGATAGACGATCTAAACCCCGGCTGAGCGTTCATCTCGATGCGGTGTGGGATGGCGCCGAGGAAAGACATACCGCCCGCATTACCGATCTCTCCGAAGGCGGCTGCTACCTCGATACGGTGGGCGAGGTAATGGTCGGCGAGATCGTCGCCTTTCGCGTGCTCCTTCCTGACGATGATTGGCTTTACCTCGAAGGTGAAGTGCGGCATCATCGCCATGGAAGAGGTTTTGGCGTCCAATTTGTCGATCTAAACGAAGAACAAACGGAGAACCTATCGCGTCTGCTGAAAATCGCGAGAGAAGCCGGACCAGAGGCTCCGGCGATTTCCGCAGACCTGGTGGAGGATTGAAATACTCCTGTAAAGTCTGACCTGCTGTGGTCCACGAATAGGGAACTCCCCCCAGAGGTCCTCACGATGTAGGCCCGTCAACGAGGCGCTCGACACAACCATCAACAATGGCGATTCAAGGCACTCTAAAAACAATGAGTCTGACGGATCTGCTCCAGTTTCTGGCGGCAGGCAGGAAGTCAGGCACACTTAAATTCGACGCCGGCAAAATCACCAAGCAGGTCTATTTCAGAAATGGTCTCATTGTCGGTTCGAAGTCGAACGATCCACGGGAGTACCTGGGCCAGGTATTGCTGCATTACGGAAAAGTCGACGACAACCAGTTGAAAGCCGCGCGCGAAGTGCAGCGAACATCAGGCGCCAAGCTCGGCGAAGTTCTTGTCGAGCAGGGATATTTAACTGAAAACGAAGTGCTCGAGATCCTCAAGACGCGCACGCTTGATGCGATCTACGATCTGTTTGTTTGGACTGATGGTGATTTTGAGTTTTACGACGATGAGCCGCTTCCTGATGATCTGCTGCTGATTGAAGTCGAGCCGACTATGGTCATCATGGAGGGCATTTACCGGCTCGACGAGTTGGCGCGCTATCGAACGTTGATTCCATCGGATCGCAGTATCCTCGAACTAAACGCCGGTTGGACCGCTTCGCTAAAGCTTGGTAAGGAGTTTCGACAGGTTCTGTTCTTCGTCGAAAAGCGGATGTCGGTTGCCGAGATCTGTTATCACATGCACGCCTCTACATTTCACGTTTACGGTCAGCTTTATACGCTTATCAGTGAAGGTGTTGCTCGTGTTGCCGGCGAGTTGCCGGAAGGAAGTTCTCCGCCGGTCACTGAGATCGAGGATCTGCCGGAGAGCGTGACTGAGATGGTTTGGTCGGCTGAGCGCAAGCTGGAACAAGATCCTGAGGCCGCTCTGCTGATCATCCAAAAAGCTTTACAGGAACAACCAAACAATCCCGAAGCTCAATCGTTGCTGCCGACGGCGGAGGAGAAATTTATCAAGCATGTGTATGAAACGGGCGGACTCTCGCCGCGCTCGGTGCCGAAGCTACTCGTTTCGCCGTCTGACTTGCCTAATCAACAGATCGATCCACAGGAAGGATTTGTTCTTTCACGAATTAACGGCTCCTGGGACATCCAGGCGATCCTTTCGATCTGCCCCTTTCGCGAAGCCGATTGCCTGCGCATGATTAGAAAGCTGATGGACCGTGGCATAGTTGGGATCAATTAGCAGGGAGTTTGTCCGGATTACAAAGAACCTGCGCGCCACCGGATGCGCGAGATTGCGCCAGCGAGAAAGCGCCCGCTCTTTCACAATCTCAAAGCCCGCCAGACTAAATGTCCTGCGCCAATCATGTTCCGCCTGAAACGTGCATGGTCCAGTTCGACCACGCCATTGCCGATCGTGTGTCCAGCAGACGACACGGTCCCACCAGATTGAAGGTATGTCTTCGTAGATGATCGCCAGACCTCCATCTCGCAGCACTCGGCCTACCTCGTTAAGTACGAGTATGGCGTCCTGGGCGTGATGCAAAACATAGCAGAGCAGCACCGCATCGAAGCTCTGATCTTTGACGGGAAAGTGACGGCCGTCGTAGGGGAGGTAATTGATGCGTGCGGCGGTGCTGTTGCCGACGTCCAATCCCACGACAGTTGTACCGAGTATGCTTTGTAGATGATGCGCGATGAAACCGTTACCGCAGCCGACGTCGAGGACGTTCGCGCGGGGCGGCAGCACCTTAGCGACTTCGAGCGCCATATCATAAGCTCGTCCAACTTTACGGCGTCTTCGCATTCGCTGGAAGCGACGTTTTATGGTTGTAGTTAGCCTCGTCACCGGCGGTGACTAATGCAACGGCGATGCCTCGAATCAGGGAATCAGTGATCGGAAAAAACTCGTGGAAAAATTGAGCCGAACACCAAGTGGAGTGAATATGCGTCGCCAAGATTACCTGACAATTGAAAGCCTGTTTACAGGATTTACAAGATTAGACAGGATTAACATGTAACTCCTGTCCTATCCGGTCCATCCTGTGTAATCGTGTAAATCTTGTGGCAAAATGCGCGCATGACTAAATTTTTGATGACTGCCTTAATACTGACCCAAACACTGCCCGTTGGTTACTGGCCGCTCGAAAAGAGCCAGCCGCTTATCGAGAAGACACAAACGATTCGCCTGGCTCCGGATCTTTCAAAACTATCCGA
>JBKPJS010000369.1:0-2990 GCA_046730815.1 Acidobacteriota bacterium | reverse complement strand
GGATTACTCGACACACCTTAGGCACGTCACTACCCGCTCTATTGTTTTGGCCTGCGTTGGCCGGTGCTGGTCGCATCGTATTGACTGCGGCGTTCGCGCGCGAACTCGGCGCCGGGCGTTTCGGTACCGTTCTTGCCGCCGCACTCGCCGCCACGCCGGGCGTGTGGTGGGTCATCGATCATCAGTTCGCGATGAATAGTTTCGAATCTGTGTTGTGGGGAGGCTTGGCGTTCACGGTTCTGCGCCTCATCAAAATAGGAAATCCGAAGCTGTGGTTAGCATTCGGCGCGATCGCCGGAGTTGGACTCGAGAGTAAGTATTCAATAGTAGTCTTTGCCGGCGCGTTAATTGCCAGCCTTCTCTTGACGCGCCAGCGCAGGGTTCTGTTTACGCCCTGGATTCTTGCGGGAGGCGCAATCGCGTTCTTGATCTTTCTGCCAAACCTCATCTGGAATATTCAGAATCACTGGCCCTTCCTGGAACTGATGCGCAACGTCCGCGCTACTTCGAAGGACATAATCCTGCCGCCCGGCAAGTACCTGGTGCAGCAAGTTCTGATGATGAACCCCGCGAGCTTTCCGTTCTGGTTCGGCGGGCTTCTCTTTTATTTCTTTTCGCGCGAGGCGAAGAACTACCGCGCTTTTGGTTGGACGTTCGTGATCACGATCGTCTTCTTCATGGTCACGCATGGAAAAGACTACTACGCTGCGCCAACATACGTGATGTTGTTAGCCGCAGGCGGGTTGGCGACGGAACGACTTTCTGTGCGGCCAAAGCTCCAAGCTGTTTTGAGGCCCGCTTGTTTTGTTTGGCTGGTGCTCGCTGTCGTACCGCTATTGCCGCTCGTCTTACCAGTTCTGCCGATCGATACGTTTCTACGTTACCAATCGCATCTACCGTTTGAAGTTTCAAAGACAGAGCGCAGCTTCATTGGCGAGACACTGCCACAGTACTACGCCGACGAATTTCCGTGGCCGGGATTGGTTGCGGCTGTGGCGCGCGTCTACCACTCGCTCCCGCCCGAGGAGAGAGAGCGTACCGCGATCTTTGCCAACAACTATGGCCAGGCGGCGGCAATCGATTTCTTTGGCCCGCAATATGGATTGCCAAAGGCAATAAGCGGACATCAAAACTATTTTCTCTGGGGTCCGCGCAACTACACCGGCGAGATCATGATTGTTCTGGGCGACACTGAAAGCGGCGCGTCTGATGATTTCGATTCAGTAACGGTCGCAGCGACATTGAACAATCCTTACGCCTACCGTTACGAGAATCGCCCCATCCTGCTGTGCAGAGGTTTGAAATTGAACCTGCAGACGGACTGGTCGAAGGCAAAGAACTGGCGCTGAGCTACAAAGAAGCACCAAAGCACAAAGAGGCTCCGCTTACCTCGTTGTGCTTCTTTGTGGCTTCTGAAGAGCAACGCGTACAGAAGCCTCGTGGCGATGTTGCGATTCCAGACACAATGAGGATCAAAGCACTCGAAAATCGGGAAGTTAATTGGGCACGTGTCTCGCTTGAAATAAGAACCGGAGGGGAACCGATGGAAGCAACCAGAATCACAGTCGATGAACTGAAAGAACGGCTGGAGCGTGGTGAAGAGTTCGCGTTTGTTGACACACGCAATCCGACGGCGTGGGGTGAAGCTGACAAGAAACTACCTCACGCGATCCGAGTGCCCGCTGAGGAACTCGCGGCGCACTTAAATGAAATACCCAAAGACCGCGCGGTCATTACCTATTGCACTTGACCGCACGAAGCATCCAGCGCCCGGGTGGCGCAAGAACTCGCTGAACGTGGTTGGAAAAATGTGCATCCGCTCTATGGCGGATACGACGCGTGGGTCGATGCCGGATTGCCAGTGGATTCGAAATAGTTGAATCACGAGCACAGTACGCTGGGGTACTGACAGGAAGCTGACCACGGCTACTAGAATCGAGCAAGAGTAAGAGAACCAGGGGGATTACGAATCGTGGCTACCCCAAAGCGCTCTCCAATGGTGGAGAGCAGTGATGTGGCAGAGGGCAAGCCACGTGTAGAAAAAACCTCACCATCACGCGGCCGTCGCGTGTTGCGAACGCTCGGTCTCGGACTGATCACAGGCGCGGCAGACGACGATCCTTCAGCGATCGGAACTTACGCCAGCGCCGGGGCCACGATAGGTCCTTCATTTCTCTGGACTGCACCCGTCACATTTCCAATGATGTGCGGCGTCGTTTACCTGGCGGCGAAGCTGGGTCAAGTTTCAGGGAAGGGACTGTTTCATGTAATCAAAGACCACTACTCCCGCTGGATACTCTATCCTGCGCTCGTCGGCATGCTCATTGGAAACACCATTGAAGCGGGCGCCGACATCGGAGGCATGGCTGCCGCTATCGCTCTGTTAGTGCCGGTACCATTGCCCTTCATCATCATTCCGGTAACTGCTGCTATCTTTGCCCTACAGGTTTGGGGATCATACGAATTGATCCGCAACATCTTCCGCTGGCTTGCGTTAACACTGCTCGCATACGTTGGTGCGGCAATCTTAGCGAAGCCTGACTTGCTCGAGGTGATCAAGGGGACCTTGATCCCAACCATCGGCTTCGATCAGAAGTTTCTCTCACTGTTGGTAGCTGTGATTGGTACGACGCTGTCAGCTTACTTGTACACGTGGCAGTCGAACCAGGAAGTTGAAGAAGAGATCGCCAAGGGACGGCGACGGTTGGCCGACCGGAAGGGCGCGACGAAAAAGGAACTGCAACACACAAAGACCGATGTTATCTCGGGCATGTTCTTCTCGAATCTCGTGATGTACTTCATCGTCCTTTCAACTGCTTCCACGCTCTTCAAATCCGGCGTGACGGAAATAAACACAGCGGCAGAAGCGGCCGAAGCACTCAGGCCTTTGGCGGGTAATGCCGCGTCTGCGCTATTCGCTTTAGGCGTGATTGGCGTTGGCTTTCTGGCGGTGCCGGTGATGACAACAGGCGCGGCTTACGATCTTTGCC
>JBKPJS010000368.1:0-3005 GCA_046730815.1 Acidobacteriota bacterium | reverse complement strand
GTGACGAACATGATGATCGCGGCAATCAAGGTGCCTACAATGAGCCGACCCCAATTGATCTTTCCCATGGTCTGCCTCCTTCTGTTTTTTACAGCAATGCCTTGAATTCATCGACTGTCAAACCGGACTCACGAATGATAGCTCTAAGGGTTCCTATGGCTATTTCTTTGTGGTCCGGAACAGTAATGCGACGATGAGGATAAGAGCTCTGTCTGAGAATAAGGTGACTGCCGCGTTGTCGATCTTGTTCGTACCCGACCCGAGTCAAGGCTTTGACTACTTCTGCCAGAAACGCGGGGAAGGACACTCACGCATCAACCTCGACTAACTCTTCGGTGATGGGCGGTGGTACGGCCTCGTTATGCGCGCTCAAGCTCTCAACGTAAAGCAAAATTGCCTCTTTGATATTTTCTGTAGCTTCAGCCCGTGTTCGACCTTGAGAAATACATCCCGGAAGTGAGGGAACTTCCGCGACGAAAACGCCGTCTTCATCTTGCTCGATTAAGACACGATATCTCATGCTTGATCTCCGCTGGCCTGACCTCTATTAGCTCGCCATAAGGTCCAATAGTATAGCTCTGTTTGCTGAATTCAAGCACGTTTCAAGGAGGTTTCGGTAGTGCCCTAGTTTCGTTTCTTATCCACAGATTACACAGATTGATTAATAGAAATCTGTGTATTCCCTGCGGACCGCTAACTATGTGGTCGCCGAATGGAAGCGCTCGGACGTTCTGGCGCGAGCTTTGGCTGCCTCTACTTCACGATCGCGAGGAGGCGCGTTCGTAACGAGCGAATCAAGCAGCTCACGGGCCGCCTGCGCTACCTGTTCTACTGCGCGATTGAACGCGACTTCGTTCTGCTTTGAAGGCTTCGTAAACCCGCTGAGTTTGCGAACAAACTGCAACGAAGACGCGCGAACCTCATCCTCTGTTGCCGGTGGTTTGAAATTATGAAGGGTTTTTATATTTCGACACATGCTGCTTTGTTGCCACCTTATCCTGAAAAGTTGCGCTCACCTTATGGTTATTCCATTTTCAAAAGGATCGAAGTTTTTTAAGGCTACCACAACCACAATGACTAATACACCGACACCAATTGCCGCAGCGATGCCAATCTTTTTTGCTGTGCTCATGCCTCGACCTTGCAATTTCGAGACATCGTCGTAGCCAATGTCAGTGCGAGCGCCAGTCTTCTCGTCTGTTAGAGTAAAGCTGGTTTCACTGGTTTGAGTAATGCGGCCCTTTACTTCAGAGCCGTTGCGCAATTTGATCTTCACGCGATCTTTTTTGTTGTTGGCGCGCTTGGCGACTTCAGCCTTGATCTTTACGGCTTCGGTCGTTTCAGTCAAATGTTGCTGGCCACGCGCGAGTGGCCCAAGGGGAACGAGAACGAGCGCCAAAGCGAGAGGAGCAGTTAGCAACCTTCGATTCATGAAAGGCTCCTTGTAAGGATGGTTTAGTTAGCCCTTGGGTTCTTTTTTTACTTGATCGTAACGAGACTCTATTACACCGACAAGACTGAGGACAATGACCGTTAAGAAAGTGCCAACCAAAGCGACTCCGAGGACACCAAGCCCAACCGCAATTCCAATCGCCGCAGTCATCCAGAGACCGGCTGCGGTTGTTAACCCTTTAATCTCGCGCTCTTCACTCAATTTGAGTATCGAACCGGCGCCCACGAAACCGATTCCCGTAACGATCCCCTGGATTACTCTCGATAGACCATCGAGATTCATTGTAGCTGCCGAACAAGCCAAAACGACGACAGTCGTCCCGAGACTAACAAGCATGTGAGTGCGCAATCCCGCGGGCTTTCCTGCTTTTTCACGCTGGAGCCCAACGATTGCGCCGAGCACTATAGCGACAATCACGCGAATCACCACTACCGCGAGTTGATGGCGATCGGGTAATCCGGAAACCAGCTCATGCCATAAAAGTTCCATCTTATTAGTCCTGTCAAAAACCGAAGAACCCTGGATCCATTAAGAACCAGTTAACCAGTCCCGCCAAAATGCCGATCGCAAACACAACCATCACGATCACTTTTTCTTTCGTGGTGTTCGGCTTACCTCCCAGTGAGGGAAAGAATAAAAGAAAGATTCCGCCGACTCCGAGAAGCGGGGCAAACGCCGCCATCTTCAGGTAGTAAACACCATTTTCCCGCAAGCTATACCAACCGTAGTAAATCATCGCTATGGAAACGAGAATCAGTAACACGGCGAGTAGGCGCTGTTTCATGTGTCGCATTAGTTCTCCATTAAAAGATAAACGGTATCATTCGCCATCTTACCCGCTTCATGTAGTCGTTATAACCTTCGAGTTCCTGCTTGAGCATCGCTTCCTCGCCGAGGCTGCGAATCGCAATCGTAAGGATCGAAAGAAATCCGATCGCCAAACCGTAAAGCGAGCCGAGCAGCATTGGCCCAGCGATAAAAAGCAAGACGGCGCCGGAATACATCGGGTGCCGGACGATTGAGTACAGTCCAGTTGAGATCACCCTTTGCCCGCGCTCTCGCTGCATCTTCACTACAGGCGCGGCGAACGTGTTTTCCCTGAGCGCGCCAAACAAGATCACAGAGGCGAGAATGAGCAACAACGTTCCCGCTATCCTGATCCAAAAAGGAAATGCCGGACTCCAACCAAATCGCCGGGCGTCGAGCGGCATGACCGCAAACCACACGAGGAAGCCGACAAAGAATATTGATAAGACAACTTTATCCCAGTGTTTTTGATCTTCCTGCACCGGCGAGCCAAACCGCTCTTTGAGCAACTCAGGATCCTTGAAATACAAGTAAATAATCGTCACGTAACACATCGCCGTGAAGATGATTGAAAACACCCAGCCCTCGGTCCAGTACCAATCGCCTGCCAGGAAAAACAGTATGACCGGAAACAGCAGGAGATAAAACAATGAGCCGATGACTTTTGAAAGCGGAACGGTGGCGGAGCGATTCATACGGGATTCTATCCACAGATTACGCCGATTCTGTGTAATCTGTGGATAGG
>JBKPJS010000367.1:0-3892 GCA_046730815.1 Acidobacteriota bacterium | reverse complement strand
CGGAAGCAGTTCGCGCAGGTGAAGCCGATGATGCAGTGCTTCGAGATGTGGTTCGGCCCGTATCCGTGGTACGAGGACGGTTATAAGCTGGTCGAAACTCCGCACCTCGGCATGGAGCATCAGAGCGCCGTCGCCTACGGCAATCACTACCAGAACGGCTACCTCGGTCGCGATCGCTCGGCGACTGGTCACGGACTCCAGTGGGATTTCATCATCATCCACGAGAGCGCGCACGAATGGTGGGGCAACAGCATCACCATGAAGGACCAGGCCGACATGTGGATCCACGAAAGCTTTGCGACTTACGCCGAAGGTTTGTACACCGAGTGCCAGCAAGGAAAGAAAGCCGGTCAGGAGTACACTATAGGCCAGCGCAAAATCATTCGTAACGATCGGCCGATCGTCGCTGCATACGGCGTGAACGACGAAGGCTCCGGCGACATGTACGACAAGGGAGCCAACATGCTGCTGGCCATTCGTCAGCTCGTCGACGACGACACACGCTGGCGCGGAATTCTGCGTGGACTCAACAAAACCTTCTGGCACCAGACAGTGACGACGAAGCAGATCGAGGACTACATCAGTCGCCAGTCTGGGCTCAATCTCAGCAAAGTCTTCGACCAGTATTTACGAACGACAAAAATCCCGACGCTCGAGTACAAGCTTCAGGGCAACAAACTCAGCTACAGATGGGCGGATGTCGTCCGTGGGTTTGCGATGCCCGTGCGGGTGACGACGGCGAGCGACCGCTTCGGGTGGATCCGGCCGACCGAACGCTGGAAATCAACCGCGATCAAACTCGACCGGCCCGAGGAGTTTCACGTCGACGAAAGTTTTTACGTCTTCGTGAAAGACCTCCTCAAGCCGGCCACTGATTCAACTACCGCGCGTAAAGTCCAGTAACTCGCGCGCTCGCCAGTTTGTTGGCGTGGATGTAGAAGCCGACCATTGCCGCCGTTGCGTTGCCCGGGAGGTCGAGCTTGTCGACTTTGAGAGCGTACACCGTGAAGTGATAGTGATGCGGCTTATCGCCAGTCGGCGGGCATGGTCCACCGTATCCCTTGTTTCCGAAATCGGTGTTGCCCTGCTGACTCCCGCGCGGGGCGTTGCGGTTGTTTCCAGCGCCCGCTGCCAAACCAGTCGCGTCGGCTGGAATGTTGTACATCACCCAGTGCCACCAGCCGCTGCCGGTTGGCGCATCGGGGTCGTAGGCCGTAACTGCGAATGACTTCGTCCCCGCTGGCGCGCCCGTCCAGTTCAGAGCCGGCGATACGTTCTGACCGGTGCACCCCATCCCGTTGAAAACGTGCTCGGTGGTGATCCGTCCCTTCGCTGTCAAATCAGGCGCTGTCACTCTGAAGTGCCCCGTCGCGCTCGCAGACTTTCCTTTCGCGTTATTCTTGGCCTGCGCGCCTGCGACCGAGGTGCTCACCAGTATCGCAATCACCGCTGTCGTCACTTGCCGTATTCGGTGGGACCTGACCATCGCCAACCTCCTTGTCGTCTGTGCCAACATCTGCTCTATCTCCACACAGCGAGAATGATCCCCGCGATTATGAACGAAACAAGGTTGTAAAAAGAATTGATAGCCCAAAGCGCTTTCGGTTGCCCGGAAAAAATCGCGGCAGCATAGCTGGTGGAAGCCGCGAAGCCGAGCCACAGCAGAGCGCTGAATATGGCCGCGTGCGCGACACTCATCTCCGCGACCTGTGACATGTGGCCGATCACCATCGCCATTACCCACGCCTGAACGAATGCGCAGATGAATGCAATCGTGTACAGCAGCGGCATGTTGGCGGCGGCAGCCTCGGCTCGCATTTGCTCCTCGGTCTTGTTCTGTAGCGCGATCCAGCGCTTGGCGAACAGAGCGGGCGAATACCACAACCCTCCGACGGCAAAGATGATGATTGTTGAAACCAGCACCGCGAGGTAGTTGATCGCCGGGTATTGCATCGCGATTTCTCCGTCGATTGTTGGTTAGGCGCGCAGGCGCAGCAGAATCTACTTTCGACTTGCCAGGCTTGCAGCGATGTTGATCAATTGGATCGCCGCCCGGGCGGCCTGGCCGTGGCTGTCAGCTTCCGGATCGTACGCGGTAAGAGCTACGCTGGTGATGCGGAAGGACTTCCCAATACGTGAGAGGGCGAAATCGACGTCCTCGATCGTCAAGCCGCCTGTGACGGCGAAGTTGTTGGCGGCTGCGACAGCGGCGTCCAGGACGTCGAGATCCAAATGCACATAGATCTCGTCGACCTGCTCGCTCACCGCTTGTAAGACGTTTGGCAGCTCTTGTCTCAGGCGTTGTGGCGCGATAACGGTTACCGCGGAATCGTCGAGTAGAGCAGCTTCCAGTGGGTCGATGTCGCGAGCTCCGATCAACGAGATGCGGTTGTCGGCGATTGCTGCAAATCCCGGCACCGTTGCGGCGAGTTGGGTCCAGCAACGGCCTGTGAGGATTGCGAGGGCTGTCCCGTCCAGAAACCCGCTGGTCGTTGTTTCCGGCGTGTTGAAATCAGCGTGTGCGTCGAACCAGGCGATTCCAGTTTTGCCGGCGCCGAGGCCGGCTAGCGTTCCTACGGCAGTGTTGCAATTGCCGGCAAGGACGATCGGAAATCTCGACGCCTGGCGCGCATCGCGCACTGCCGTCGAGAGCATTCGCATTAACTCGAAGCTCGACTGGATCTCAGCGTGCCACTGCTGCTCGTCAAGCTCGGCGATGCGCACGTGAACGGTATGACCAGCTTCGCGCAAAGCATCGACGAGGCCGGCTTTCAGCAATGCTTCGGGCCCGGCTCCCATCCGCAGACCGCGGTGGCCGGAATCGTAGGGGACGGCGAGGATCTGGATTTCCACGACTGGAAACTACTAAAGGAAGACTACCAGCTTGCTGCTGGCGGCTTTCAGCCTGCGGCGCCGAGCATGATTAAACGACAAACGGCCAGCGTCGTTTGCTGGCCGTTTTCCCGCTCGGGGCTGCAGGCCATGGGCTGCCGGCCGCAGGCTGGTCGTTTTTCTTTGCAGGTTAATCTCTGTAGATATCCGGAAACTCTTTCTTTAACGCCGCTACCTTCGGCTTGTCGTTGATCACGATGTAAAGCTGATTTGGATGATTCTCCAGATAGTTCTGGTGATAATCCTCGGCCTCGTAAAACCCGTTCAGCTTCGCCACCTGTGTCACGATTGGGCGAGAGAAAGTCTTTGCATCGGTGAGCTGCTTGATGTAGCTCTCGGCTACGCGCTGCTGCTGCGCGTTGCGATAGAAAATCGCCGAACGGTACTGAGTGCCATGATCCGGCCCTTGCCGGTTTAACTGCGTGGGGTCGTGAGCCACCGAGAAAAAGATCTGCAGCAGCTTGCCATACGAGACCTGAGCCGGATCGTAGATGACCTCCACCGACTCCGCATGACCTGTGTCGCCGCTGCTCACCTGCTCATATGTGGGATGGGCGAGGTGCCCACCCGCGTATCCCGAGATCGCCTGCTTCACGCCTTTGACGTGCTCGAACACCGCTTCGATTCCCCAGAAGCAGCCGCCGGCGAATACCGCCGTGTCTTCAGCCGCTGACGAGGCCAGCTCGGCACCGACGGTAGGCGCAACTACGGAGACATCGGTTCTGGGCGCGCCACTGGTGAGCCTTGACGCGAGAAGTAGCAAGGCCAGTGGGATCACAACAATGAGGGCGAAATAGCCGGAGCCTGGGCGATTCATGTTCCGATGAATTGAGGTGGGATACATATAAGACCACGATGAGCGTGATGTGTTCCCGTACACATTTGATTAAGCGCCATTACGTGAAGACCGGCGGCAAACGCCGCTCCGATGCGCGCCGGAACGGGTAGCTGTGCAATAGCTGCTCGTCGATGGACGGATCAGCCGAGTTGGCGCCGGAAA
>JBKPJS010000366.1:0-7124 GCA_046730815.1 Acidobacteriota bacterium | reverse complement strand
GTTGAATGAAGTGCTGACTACTATCTTGCCGCTGACACTTGAGAGTTTGCCGGATCCGACTGGTAAACCTGTGGCGGCCGAAAATTCGAAAACGGCGTGCGAGAAACCGAGTTACTACTTGCAGCAATGGGGTTCGCTAATCTTGTTTACGCCAAAACCGTTGACGCTCAAACAACTGAAGCCTACCGGAAGTAAACCACTTGCTGAAGATCAAAACTTTCGTGCGGCGCGCAATCGTTTCAACTCGGAGCCCGTCTTCGTGTTCATCGATTTCAAGGCAATTGAAAGAGAAGAAGAAGAGCGGCGCAAGCGATACGAAGCGATCGCGAAGGAGGAGGAAGCAGCGCAATTAAAACGTGCGCAGGTGGTGCGCGAAGAAGAGGCGAAACAATCTGAAGAACCGCCAGAACCCGAATTGACCGACGAGGAAAAAGCCGAACAGACTGCCACACTTCAGGCAGCTCCATCTCCCGAAGGCGCGAAAGAAACGCCGACGCCCGATCCGGTCTCGAGCGCACTGTCCACACTTGCTTCGTCGTTTTTCAATGGACCATCAGATTGGCCCGAAGGAATCGGTCTTGCCCTGTCGTTCGACAACGACTCTTTCGATTTACGCGCCCTGTTCCTGAATCCGCCGGGCGAAAAAAGCGAGCCTATACCTTTCATGCCCATGCTGATTCCAGGTGCGGCGCTTGTGCCTGAGTCGCCGAACATCCTTCCGGCGGATACGGAATTGTTAGCGACAATGTCACTCGATCTGCCGCAGATTTATGCGACGATGACAAAGCCGCGCCCGAACTCCGAAATCATTACCGGCCAGGGACCCTTGCGAACGGTAAGGGAAGTGGAGTTTGAATCACCGTTTGCTGCGATCGAAAAGCGGTTGAAGATCAAAGTCAAAGATGATCTTCTTCCATTGCTTGGTTCAGAGATAGCGCTTCGCTTGCCAATTAATGATTTTGGTATCTTCGGCCTGCCGAAGCCCCCGGTTATCAAAACCAACGACAAAAACAGTTCGGCGAATCAACAGCCCGCTGCTCCTGTCGTGGCGATTTCACTAAAAGACCGGGACGCCATGCGGGCGTTAATGCCAAAGTTGATCGACTCGCTTGGCTTCAAAGGAGCGAGCTCGTTCGCGCAAACCGAACGACGAGAAGACACGGAGATAGTCTCGTACGTCAATCTGTTCTCCTACGCTTTCGTGGGAAATTTCCTGGTGTTGTCGTCAGATCCGGCCGCTGTCCGACACGTCGTCGACTCCTACTTGAAACAGGAAACACTTGCGGCCGAGAGCCAGTTCAGAAGCTACACACGCTGGCAACCGCGGCCTTTGCAAGGAGAGATCTATATTTCTCCCGCCCTCATGGAGAGTTATAAGAGTTTATTTGAACAACCGAACACACCGGTCAACGACCAGACACGAGCGTACTTGACGCGTTTGACTACGATGGCCCAACCAATTACCTACTCGCTTTCGAACGAAGGATTTGGACCACTGCACGAACTGCATCTTCCGAAAAACCTGGTGCTGATGGCGGTGGTTGGGATCTCAGGCGAAGCCAACCCACCGCCGACACTCCGAAATGAGCGGATGGCTATCGGGTTGATGTACACGATCGTGAATGCCGAGGAGCAGTACAAAGCAGACAAAGGCACCGGCAGTTACGGGACGCTGGAACAGTTGATTGCAGCAGAACTTGTTTCGAAGGAGATGGTTGAGAATTCCGGTTATAGGTTTGAGCTGACCGTCAGTGGAGATAAGTTTGAGGTGTCTGCGGTTCCGTTGGAATACGGGAAGAGTGGCAACTTGTCATTCTTCATCGACCACACACGCGTCATGCGTGGCGGCGATCGCAACGGTGCCTCAGCCACGAGTTCTGATCCACCGATTAATTGAGCCGCAGATAAACGCAAATTAACGCAGATCTGTTCATCTGCGGTTGATTATAAGTTCTCGATCTCGACAGGTTCCACCGGTTCAGCAAGGTCGAATTTGAAAACCTTTGAATAAAAGTAGAGCTCACCATCAAGCGCCCGCTTAATGTTGTTCGCTTGCCTGAACCCGTGTTGCTCTCCGGGAAACGCAACGTAAGAAACCGGAATCCTCTTCGCTCTGATCGCCTCCACCATCTTCTCGGCCTGATTCGGCGGGACTACCTTATCTTCCAATCCCTGGAAAAAGATCACCGGACACGACAGCCGCTCGGGAAAGTTGATCGGTGAACGATCGAAATAGATGTCCTTTCGCTCCGGATACGGCCCCAGCAAACCGGTCAGGTACTGCGACTCATACTTGTGAGTGTCGCGCGCCATCGCTTCGGTATTACTGATTCCAAAATGACTCGCGCCGGCTTTGAAAGCCTTGCGAAACGTCAACGCGCACAGAGTCGTGTAACCTCCGGCGCTCCCGCCAGTGATGATTAGTCTGTCACCATCGACTTCACCTCGTTCGGCGAGATAACGCGCGCCATTGACGCAATCGTCCACGTCCACGATGCCCCATTTCTTGTTAAGCCTTTCACGATACTGGCGTCCGTAACCGGTGCTTCCGCCATAGTTGACGTCGAGCACTGCGAATCCCCTGCTGGTCCAATATTGAACCGACAGACTCAACGCGGTAGTTGCTGCGGCAGTTGGTCCACCATGACTCTTCACGATTAGCGGTGGCTTTTCGTTCTCCGGTGCGCGGTAATCAGGGTTCTGCGGCGGATAAAAGAAACCGTGCGCTGTCAGTCCTCCTTCAGTCGGAAATTCAATTGCACGCGGCACAGAGAAGTATTGTGGATACGTTTCGAGATCGTTTGACCGGCGGAGAGTTTCAAACTGGCTTGTACTGAGATCGAATTTCACGATCGCTGCCACGTCGGTTGGCGAGCCACCGCGAAACACTGCCTGTCCATTGGCCGCTCGCAGATATTGAATGTCCGTGTATGGGCAGTCGACTGGTGTTAAGGTCCCCGAGCGCGTGTTGAGTATTCCGAGAGTTGAAACACCCTGTTCGATGTGACTACAAACAATCACATCGTTTGAGGCAAAAGCATAAGACGACATCCCAAACAGCCATTGGGGCATGCCCAATTCAGCTTTTGATTGATTGACACGTTCAATGTCTCCGTCAGGAGAGATTCTCTCCAAATTCCACCAACCACTCCTGTCAGATGCAAAGTACAACACCCCGTCAGGTGACCATTCAGGCTGAAAGATCGACTCCGCCGCACCACCCGCGACCCATCGCGTTGAGGCCAGCTTGCCGTCCTCGCCAAACTCACCGACCCACAGCTCGCAACCGTCCCAGGGCATATTCGGATGGTTCCAGGTCAGCCAGGCTAATTGCGTCCCGTCGGGACTTAGCCTCGGCGTCGAATAAAAATCATTTCCCTCGACGAGCACCGAACCAAACTCATCACTCTGTTGCAGATCAACAGCTACGATTGAATTGACTGCTTCCGCGCCCTCACGACGGTGATCTTCCCTGATGCAGATGAGACGTCCGCGCGCATGGTCCAAACAGGAATCGGCATAGCGCACATCCCCCACGCCCGTGAGCGGTTTAGGTGCAGCCAGGTTTTCCTGCCGGTAGAGGCGCTGATCGGAAAAGTTTGAGAAGTAAACTGTCCCGTTGGTGGCTAAATAGTCGCCGCCACCGTATTCATGCGCCCTCGTGCGCGCATTGAACGCTGGCGGGTTGACATCGACGCAAACACCCGTCGCGTCCCTTTTCACGATCACGTTGCGTCCACCTTCTTTAGGGCGTAGTTCCAGCCAATAAATATTGTCGCCCTCAAATGTTGGCTGGCTCAGACCCACCGAACCTTCGACAATGCGGTCAGAGGTAATGGGTGATTTCCATGAGCCATATGGCGCTATTGTGGGTGATTTTGCCAAGATCTATCCTCGATTCGTGCTCTCCGAACTTTGATAGTGTCCGGTTTTAGTGAGAGTTTGAAAAACTTTCGTCACAACCTCGCAAAAACTTTACAAGCTTGATGCAACCTACTCCGGTCTATACGCAGTTAGTATCTGCCCGTCGTTAATTCTCCATGGGAGAACTGAGATAAAGGCAAGGGCGCTGGTCTTGGGGGAGGTCAGCGCCCTCTCTTTTTGTCCAAACTCATCTTACCAGCAAAACTCATTCGTAGTTGAAGTTTCCCAGCAAAAGACACAAACGCTTGTAGGTCTTCGTGGACTTGCACGAAAAACCCCTCATCGTCGTTGGGAAAAGAAAAATATTCTCGCGCGAAGGAGCAAAGGCGCAAAGAAAGCTGTTTAGAAACGCGGTAGCGCTTTGTGCCTTCGCGCCTTTGCGGGACATTTCTTTGTTGACTGCCGCTACAAACAAGCCGACAATTCGCCAGTCAAAATCGAAAAAGAGGTATCTCCGCTGATGCTAACCTGCAAACGAACCCTGTTCGCCTTTTGCCTCATCGCTTCTTTCATCTTCTCTGGTATTCCAACGTCAACTTCGCACGCCGATACTTTCAGGCCCGTCGTGCGCGGTAAACGTGGGGTTGTCGCCGGTGGCTCACCTTTATCAGTCGAAGCTGGACTGCGGATTCTCCAGCACGGTGGCAATGCTGTCGATGCAGGCGTAGCGACGATTCTTGCGGCATCTGTGATTGAGTTTTCTCATTTTTCGTTCGGCGGTGAAGTGCCGATTCTGATCAAACTCAAAGGTCAGAAAGTTGTCGTTATCGAAGGCATGGGCCAGGCGCCCATGAAGGCCACGCGTGAATTCTTCGTCAACAGGGCCAAAGAACCGTCACTGGCGTCTGGAACTACGATGCCGAGCGCCAGGAGAGGCGGATTAATCCCCTCAACTGGCCCACTGTCAGCAACTGTGCCCGCCGTGCTCGATACCTGCGTAACCGCTCTCGATCAATTCGGAACGAAAACCCTTGCGGAAGTGATGGAGCCCGCGATCCAACTTGCCGACGGTTTTCCGATCGATGAATTGCGAGTGCAATACATCAGGACAAGGTCGCCTATCTTCGCTCAATGGGCCGATGCTCGGCGCGTGTTTCTGCCGGGAGGAGAAATACCGAAGGTCGGCGATATTTTTGTGCAGGCTGACCTGGCCCGGACGCTTCGCGAGATCGTTCGCGCCGAACGACTCGCCTCAAAGGGCACTCGCAATAGTCGTCACGCCGGCCTCATGGCCGCGCGTGACTATTTTTACCATGGTCCAATCGCTCGTCGCATTGGCGACTACATGCAAGCGAATGGCGGCCTGATCGCTGCCGGCGACTTTGCTCGCTTCGCTGCAAAGGTAGGCCAACCTGTCGAAACTGATTACCGCGGCTACGAGGTGTACAAAGCCGGATTCTGGACGCAAGGTCCGGCGCTACTCGAGACACTGAACATGCTCGAAGGCTTCGATCTCAAGAAGATGGGCCACAACTCCCCCGCGTACATTCACACGCTTGCCGAAGCCCTGAAACTTGGCCTCGCCGATCGCGATCGTTATTACGGTGATCCGAATTTCGTGAAGATTCCGATGGCCGAGCTGCTGTCGAAGAACTACGCAGCGCTCCGGCGTCCATTAATCGATGAACACCACGCTTCTCTGGCACAGCAACCGGGTGACCCGTTGAACATGAAGGCCATCCTCGCCAGCGCCGCTCAAACCACCGGTCGTGCTTCTGCAGTACCGGAGATCGAGCGGGCTAACGACACGACCTGCGTTAACGTCGTCGATAAAGATGGCAACCTGTTTAGTGCAACACCCAGTGGCGCATGGCTTCCAGCGGTTGTAGCCGGAGACACAGGCGTACTGATGGGCCAACGGTTGCAGTCTTCACTTACTGATCCAAACAGTCCGAACGTAGTCGCGCCCGGCAAGCGGCCTCGTATCACGTTGACGCCGACGCTTGTGCTCAAGGGCGGCGAGCCGTTCATGGTGTTGAGCACGCCCGGCGGCGACAATCAGGACCAGGCACTGCTTCAGGTACTCTTGAACGTAATCGAGTTTGGAATGAATCCGCAGGAAGCCGTGGAAGCACCTCGCTTCGACACGCAACACTACGTCAGCTCATTCGACGATCATGAGTTTCTTCCCGGTTCACTCAACGTCGAATCGCGTGTGGGCTTGAAAACGATTAAGGAGCTGTCTGATAGAGGGCACAAGGTCAAGGTCCAGAGTGAATGGGGCACACTGTCTGCCCCCACGGTGATCATTTACGATCCGAAGAACGGTGTGGCATCAGCGGGCGCGGATCCGCGTCGTAGTCGCTACGCCGTGGCGTGGTAGATAAACCTCGCATTAGCAGTCTTCAACTCTAGAAGGAGTCTCCCAATGAAAAATTTCATTAGATACAACTGTGCCTCGGCCACAGTTGCGTTCGCGCTCGTCGTAGCAATGCAAACGGCCGTAGCTGCTCCGGATTTTCCGAATCCAATGCTTTACTTTCTCGGACAGGACATTTTTACAACCGGCGGCAAGGAATTCATACGTTACTCTTACGATGTGGCCAATAAGGAACTTTACCCGGACGAACTTTTTGCCGCCTCACCGAATTTGCCACCGTGCGGCAGCAACACCAAAGCCGCTCGTACGTGGGTTGATATTTACGACCAGAACGGAAAGCGATTGAACGGCTTCTGCGCGCTCGGGAAATCAGCCGACCTGAGTAAGATTTGGTTCGCTCTGGAAACTAGCCAATTGCCGCCGAGTTGGGTATACATTGAACTAACCGATCGCCAGACCGGAAAGAAGTACAAATCGAATCTGGCTGAAACCACGCTCTAATCACAGCGACCACGGGGGAATAATCATGGGACTGCAAGAAGGTCAGCGCTTTATTGATTTCAGACTCAAGAACCAGGACGGCAACACAGTCACGCTTGACGATTTCAAAGGCAAGTGGCTCGTCGTTTACGTCTATCCAAAGGACGACACACCGGGCTGCACCATTCAGGGAAAATCATTCACGGCAAGCAAAAAAGATTTTGACGACGCAAACATTGCTGTTGTCGGCGTGAGCGAGGACGACGTCGGCTCACACAAAGCCTTCTCTAACAAGTTTGGCTTCACTATCGATCTGCTTGCGGATACGAATCATGAGCTCTTGAAGGCCGCGGGTGTGGGGCAGAGTGATTACAAGGGAACGATGTACTGGGACCGCACC
>JBKPJS010000365.1:0-8455 GCA_046730815.1 Acidobacteriota bacterium | reverse complement strand
ACTTGATGAAGTTCCCTTTGCCAAATTGCTTGGCATTGAAGTCGAATCGGTCGAACCCGGACATGCAGTGCTCTCAATGAAGATCCGGGGCGAGCTCAAGCGAAACGGCGGAATCGCACACGGCGGCGCTATCGCGACGCTGATCGACTCAGCGATGGCATTTGCCATCGTGCCGATGCTCGCTGAAAACGAACGTTCGATTACAGTTGATCTCACTATTCATTATCTCAGGCCGGTAAGTGAAGGTTCCGCGCGAGCGTCAGCGCGAGTCGTGCGAGCCGGCAAAAGAGTGATCACTGTTTCCGCAGAACTCTTCGATTCTCAAGACAAACTCGCAGCCACTGCAATCAGCACCTATCTCAGATTGACTTAACAGGATTTACAAGATTTCTCATGATTGTTTAAAGAGGAATCTTGTAATCCTGAAGAATCCTGTAAATCCTGTCCGTATTTGTCGTCTGCCTGTCAGATCGCGCATCATACCCGGGTGGAAGATTTAAGAAAATTCGCGCGCTACTTCAGTAATTACAAAGCTCAACTAACGCTCGGCATAGCCTGCATCTTCGGCAGCGTTCTCGCGGGACTCTTCATTCCGCTCATCGTTGGCCGGGCCGTTGACGCGAACTGGACTGAAATCTCGTGGTCGAAACTCACCGTCTCGGCCGCAAAGGTTTTGGCCGCAAGTCTCGTCAGCGGCACCTTTCTCTTTCTCCAGCGTCGAATTCTGATCGGCATCTCGCGCAACATCGAGTACGACATGCGCAAGGAATTTTATGCCCATCTTGTCGACCAGCCGCTCTCGTTCTTTCACGAACATCGCACCGGTGATCTGATGGCGCGCGCGACGAACGATCTCGCTGCCGTCAGGCAACTCGCCGGACCGATGATCATGTACACGTTGCAGACCGTGTTTGTCGTGATACTGGTGCTGCCGTTGATGTTCATTCTCAACTGGTGGCTGACGCTGCTGCTCTTCGTCACGATGCCGCTCGTGTCGCTCACGGTAAAATTCTTCGGCCAGCAGGTGCACACACGGTTCGAGAAGATCCAGGACTTCTTTGCGCAGATCACGGCGCGCGCTCAGGAGAACTTCACCGGGGTGCGCGTTGTCCGCGCGTACGCGCAGGAAGAGGCCGAGATGGCAGCGTTCAATAATCTCAACCGGGAATACGCCGAACGCAACCTGGGCCTAGTGCGTATCGACGCGTTAATGCGACCTTTGATGACTTTTCTGATCGGGATCGGGTTCGTGCTCATCATCTGGGCCGGTGTACCGCTCGCAGTTCGAGGCGAAATCTCGGTCGGAGAGTTTACGATGTTCAATCTGTATCTGACGCGCCTGATCTGGCCGCTGATCGCGCTCGGATACGTTGTGAATCTTTACCAGCGAGGCACTGCGAGCTTGAAGCGGCTTAACACGATCCTGAGAATCGAGCCTTTGATCGCCGACGAACCGGATGTGGTGGAACAGCCGCCGATCAAAGGAAAGATCGAGTTTCGTGATCTGACGTTCAAGTACCATCAAACCGATACGCCGGTGCTTAAAGATCTGACGTTAACGATTCCCGAGGGACACACCGTCGCCTTCGTCGGGCGGACGGGAAGTGGGAAGTCGACGATAGCGAACCTGATTCCACGTCTGGTCGAAGCTCCCGACAACACACTTTTGATCGACGGTGTACCCATCAAAAAGTATCCACTCGCGCAACTGCGTTCGAGCATTGGTTACGTGCCGCAGGAAACGTTTTTGTTCAGCGACTCGGTGAAGGGAAACATCGCATTCGGAGTCGAGAAAGCGGAGATGGCGGAAGTCGAGTGGGCGGCGGAGATCGCGGGTCTCTCTGAAGATATTGCGGGATTTCCCGATCGCTTCGAAGCGCTGGTGGGCGAGCGAGGCATCACGCTTTCCGGCGGACAAAAGCAACGCACGGCCATCGCGCGGGCCGTGTTGCGTGAACCGAAGATCTTGATCCTCGACGATGCGTTGTCGTCAGTTGATACATACACTGAGGAAAAGATCCTTGGCCAGCTTCGTGGCGTGATGCGCGACCGCACCAGCGTGATCGTCTCCCATCGCATTTCGACGGTGCGTGAGGCCGACATGATTTGCGTGTTGGACGAAGGTCGCATCGTCGAGCAGGGAACTCACGACGAGTTGCTCGCCCTCGGCGGCGAGTATGCAGATTTATACGAACGGCAATTGCTGGAGGAAGAACTTGCGGCAACTTAATCCGCAGATTACGCAGATTACACAGATGTTTAAAAGAAAATCTGCGTAATCTGCGGACAAACTGACATGGCAACAGCGGTAAAACAATTTCACGAAGAAGAGGCGATCGGGAAGACCTACGACTTTCAGGTTGCGCGGCGGCTGCTTAGGTACCTGAAGCCTTACGTGCGTCTGCTCGTGCCGGCGCTGCTGCTTACTCTTGTCCTCAACCTGCTCGGAGTGTTGCAGCCAAAGTTCACGCAGTACGCGATCGACTGGCACATCCTCCCGCGCAGGACTGACGGGCTGATGTTGCTTGTGAGTTTGTTTCTCGGCTCACAGCTATTGCGCCTGATCTTCTCTTATTTCCAGGCGATTCTCGTTAACAGTGTCGGACAGTACGTCATGTTCGACATCAGAAAAGAGCTCTACGACAAACTCCAGCATCAGGAAGTTGCATATTACGATCGCAATCCAGTCGGACGCATCATGACCAGATTGACCACCGACGTGGACGCGCTCAATCAGTTGTTCACTGAGGGCGTGACGGATCTGCTTGGCGACCTGGTGATGATCGGCGCGATCATTTCCGTGATGTTGTGGATGGACGTGAAGCTCACGCTGATCAGTTTGTTAACTGTACCGATGCTGTTTGCAGCGACTACGTGGTTTCGCAGGGGCGCGCGGAAGGGCTACGACCTTGTGCGCACGCGCATCGCACGCATCAACGCGTTTTTGCAGGAGCACTTCGCCGGGGCACAAACGGTCCAGATCTTCAACGCTGAAGCGAAGTCTCTGCGCCGGTTCGATCGCATTAACGAGGAGTATCGCAAAGCCAACATTGATACTATTTTTTACTACGCAGTCTTTTTTCCACTCGTTGATTTCATCGGCGCAATCGGCGTGGCGCTGATTATCTGGTACGGCGGTTACCGCGTCATGCAAAACACGCCGGAGCACACGGTGTTGACGCTCGGCGCGCTCGTCGCTTTTATTCAGTATTCACAATCGCTGTTTCAACCGATTCGCGACATCTCGGACAAGTACAACGTGCTGCAAGCGGCAGTTGTGGCATCGCATCGCATCTTCAAGACACTCGATCAGCCGGTTGCGATCTTAACGCCCGAGAAGCCGCTCAAAGCTGAGCGCGCGCGTGGTCGAATCGAATTTCAGAATGTGTGGTTTGCTTACAAGGACGAAGACTGGGTGTTGAAAGACGTGTCGTTTACGGTAGAACCCGGACAGTCAATTGCACTCGTCGGTCACACCGGTTCAGGCAAGACGACGATCACGAACCTGCTGATGCGCTTCTACGACATTCAAAGGGGAAAGATTCTGCTCGATGGAGTCGATCTACGCGAATGGGACCTGACCGCGTTGCGGCAGAATTTTGCCGTCGTGCTTCAGGAAGTTTTTCTGTTTAGTGGAACGATCGCAGGAAACATTCGTCTCGGCCGCGAGGATATAACCGAGGAACGCGTGCGTTGGGCGGCGCAGGAAGTCCACGCCGATCGTTTTATTCGCCGTTTGAAGGACGAATATCAGGCGGAAGTGCGCGAGCGTGGCGCAGGCTTGTCAGTCGGACAGAAACAATTGATCTCGTTCGCGCGTGCGCTGGCATTCGATCCGGCGTTGCTGATCCTCGACGAGGCCACGAGCTCGATCGATACGGAGACGGAGCAGTTAATCCAGCGAGCAATTGAACGCGTGATGCGCGATCGCACTTCGATCGTGGTGGCGCACAGGCTTTCGACTATTCAAAACGCAGACAGGATCATTGTTCTGCATCACGGTGAGATTCGCGAGCAAGGCACGCACCAGGAACTGTTAGGCGAGCGTGGGCTTTATTGGAAGCTTTACAAACTTCAGTACGCGGATTCGCGATCACTTTTAGCCGCGGATTAATACAGAAGACGGATCAGAACTGATTTAAAGACGGATCACTGATTTAAATCTGTCTTCAATCCGTTTTTATAATCCGTGTTATCCGTGGCCCTGCTTTGAAGTGGCACAAGGCTCTCAAACGATTTGTAAATCTGAAGGTACATCTGCGTCTCGCGCGGAATGAGTGTGCGCCAGCCGTCGCCTCCGCGTCTTAGATACAACGGAAGCTTCGCCGCGTTGGAATTGTAACCTGCCGCCAGCAACTCGCTCGGCGTCGCGATCTTTGCGCCCAGCGCATATTTCACTTCATCGTTCGCCGTCAGATCATTCCATGTGTCCTGCATGTAGAGCAGCATCGCCTGAAGCGCGTTGGGATGATTTCGCATTCCAGTGACGAAATCAGGAATGAGGCCGACGCCCGGATGTCGCGTGCGCAGGAGGTTGTACGCCCATGGAATCATTTGGACCATGCCGCCGGCGCCTGCCGAACTGACTGAGAACCGGTAGGTATCAGGTTGGTTCAAAGCAAACAGCGAATAGATCTCGTCGTATAGCGCCAGACGGTTCTCCGCGCGGAAGCGTTCGTGGTCGACGTGTTCGACGACGCAAAGGCGCTCGGCGACGTCGACGATCTCAGGCGAAATCGCGACGCCTCTGTCGCGCAGGCGTTTCACTGCGAGATCCAGCATGTTGCGCACGTAGGATTGACCCGAGCGCGACAGGTCTGTCGAAAGAAGTGCCGGGTGCGCGGAGGTGTAATAAGCCGTTTCCAGAAATTTTCCGCCTCTCTCAATCGGATACTCAATCGTCAGCGGCGCGAGCGACTTGCCGTCGGGAGTGAAGATCGTCAGTGCCGTGTTCACGCCATTTGCCCGAATTATCCGAAGGTTGACGTTTGTGCCTTCAGAAGTCGTCGTATTGAGCTCGGCGCCTTTGGTTAGAAAAGTTTCTTTTGAGATCGTGATGAAGTGAGTGCGTGCTGTCTCGCGATCGAGTGCGGCGATGGTGACAAACTCGATTTGCCCCACCGGCATAGCTGTCGGCACTGGCCGCGTCTTGAGCATGCGTCGCGCTTCGGTGATGCGAGTTTGAATCAGCGACGGTGTGAAGTGAGCTACCGGCTCGACGACTGTTTTGGGTGCCTCGGCTGCCGGCATAGGCACAGACGGATTAACTGCGCTGGCCTGGGCAGTCACTACGCGCGGGCGAACCGCAGTATTGTCCTGCGCCTTCATCTCAACAGCAGTAAAAAGCAGTGCGACGACAAAGAGGGCTAGACGGGTATTCATTTTCATATTTTTTCAGGAGAGTCCAGGACTTAAGCTAACGCGTCGGGGGGCGACAAGCGTTGGCTTAGATTCGCGCATGCCCCGGCGCGTTGTCAACTCCTTTTTAGACAGGATTACAGGATTTTCAAGATTTACATGAGATCTGCTGTGAATCCTGAAAATCCTGTAATCCTGTTCCTGATTTTAATCGACCTCGAAGCCGATATTCACGACCGCCGTGATGTCTTTTTCAAGCGATGACGTGTCGTTCATCCCTGAATCGGAGACTTCATTCGAATCCGCGGGGGTAATTTGCAACACGCCCATCCGCGCTGACCGTACGCTACCGATCGAACTGCCGGTGCTTTGCGCGATCTGTTCCGCCCTGACCTTCGCGTCTTTCGCGGCTTCCGCCAGCATCTCGATCTTGAGCCCTCCGAGTTGCGTGTAGATATACTCCGGAGCCATCGATTCGATCAGTATTCCCTGATTGATCAACTCCGTCGCCTCACGTGCAATCTGACCTATTTTATCGACGTCATTTGAACGCACGGAAAGTTCTTGCCGCAGTGAATAGCCGGTGATCTCAGACGTTTCTCCACCGTCGCTGGTGCGCCCATGAAGAGTTTGAGAAGAGATCGAGGAGATGGTGATCTGGTTCTCGGCGATGCCCTTGCTGACCAGGTAAGCCTTTACGCGCGGCACTGATTCCGAAAGCGACCGGTACGCTTCAGACAGAACCGGCGCCTGATACGAAACTGCCGAACGCCAAATTACCAGGTCCGATTTGATTCGTTTTCGCGCCGAGCCCGTTACGGTAATCGTTTGATCGCCGCGTTTGCCTTTCACAAAAAACCAGCCACCGATGACGGTCGCCACGACGAGGCCCACAGCAAGCACTACCGCCGCCATGAATGATCCTGAACGCTCTAAGTACATAGGGGAAGAAACTCCTTTTCCGAATCCGCAGATTGCGTGCGCACAATACACGCTCAGCCACAAAGGAGCAATAGCCACAAAGAAGCACAAAAGGCACATATCATTAGAAGACGCTCATGAAATCGTTCACCACTCTCTTGTGCTTTTTGTGCCGTTTTGTGGCCCTGTTATACTTGCGGCTCGTTTGTAACTCGAAGGGAGCGTTTGTATGTCTTTCTACCCACACCCACACATTCGCTTGGCTCTAGTTGTATGCTTGTTTGCAGCAGGTGTGACCCAGCAGATGATTAAACCGACCAATTACCCCCCCGCCAGAAAGAGCGATCAAGTAGACGATTATCACGGCGTAAAAGTCGCCGATCCGTATCGTTGGCTCGAAGATCTCGACTCTGAAGAGACGCGAGCCTGGGTGGAAGCCGAGAACAAGTTGACCTTTGGTTTTCTGGCCTCGATTCCTCAGCGCAACACAATCAAAGATCGGCTCACCAAACTCTGGAATTATGAAAAGTATGGAATCCCGCTGAAGGAAGGGAATCGCTACTTCTACACGCGCAACAGCGGCTTACAAAACCAGGCGGTGCTTTACACAGTCATCGCTTTGGACGCTCAGCCGCAGATGATTCTCGATCCGAATACACTCTCGAGCGACGGCACCGTTGCGCTATCGGGACTGCAAGTCAGTCCGGACGGCAAACTGCTCGCGTATAGCTTGTCGGCGTCAGGTTCCGACTGGCAGGAGTGGAAGGTTCGCGACGTCGAAACGAGTAAGGACCTTTCTGACCATCTCAAGTGGGTGAAGTTTTCCGGAGTCTCCTGGACACGCGACGGCAAAGGCTTTTTCTACAGTCGCTACGATGAGCCAAAAAGCGATGCGCTGAAGGCGACGAACTACTTTCAAAAAATTTACTACCACAAGCTCGGTACACCGCAGGCTGAAGACGTGCTCGTTTACGAACGTCCCGATCAAAAGGATTGGCTGCTCGGCGGCACGGTCACCGAAGACGGCAACTACCTGATCATCACCGTCAACGAGGGCACTGACGTAAAGACGCGCGTCTATTACAAAGATCTCAAAGCGAAAGACGCGCCTGTTGTTAAGCTGCTCGACAATTTCGATGCGGGATACTATTTTGTCGCCAACGATGGACCACGCTTCTGGTTTCAGACAGACTCGCAGTCGCCTCGCGGCAAGATCATCGAGATCGATACAAACAAGCCAACCCCCGGCAATTGGAAAGTGGTGGTTCCCGAGAGCAAAGAAACTCTTCAGACCGTCTCCTTCGTTAACAACAAATTTATTCTGAACTACCTGAAGGACGCTTACACCCAGGTAAAAATTTACGACACGGCAGGCAAGCTCGTGAATGAAGTTGCGTTCCCGAGCATCGGCTCAGCCGAAGGCTTCGGTGGTAAAGCGACTGACAAGGAAACTTTCTATTCGTTCACAGGCTTCACCACGCCGACGACGATCTATCGCTACGACATGACCACCGGCAAGAGCACTGTCTTCCGGCAGCCGAAGGTCGATTTCAATCCTTCTGATTACGAGACGAAGCAGGTTTTCTATACGAGTAAAGATGGCACGAAGGTGCCGATGTTCATCACGCATAAAAAAGGCCTCAAGCTCGACGGCAACAACCCTACTTACCTGTACGGCTATGGCGGCTTCAACGTGTCGCTGTCGCCCGCGTTTTCAGTGTCGATCCTCGTTTGGATGGAGATGGGTGGAGTTTTTGCGCAGCCTAATCTGCGCGGCGGCGGCGAGTATGGCGAAGACTGGCACCAGGCTGGAATGAAGCTCAAGAAACAAAATGTCTTTGACGACTTCATTGCCGCGGCGCAGTGGTTGATCGATAACAAGTACACGTCGACTCCGAAACTCGCGATTGGCGGCGGCAGCAATGGTGGGTTGTTAGTGGGCGCAGCTTTGACTCAGCGGCCGGATCTGTTTGGCGCAGCTCTGCCGGCAGTGGGTGTCATGGACATGTTGCGGTTTCAGACATTCACGATTGGCTGGGCGTGGGTTTCGGATTACGGCTCGTCGGATAATCCGGATGAGTTCAAAGCTTTGTACGCATATTCACCGCTGCACAACATCAAGCCCGGAACATCGTATCCGCCGACGATGATCACGACGGCGGATCACGACGATCGC
>JBKPJS010000364.1:0-9189 GCA_046730815.1 Acidobacteriota bacterium | reverse complement strand
TGCCTGATTTCCGCTCGATTACTGCGGAGCAGACCAACCGGCGGCGCAGTTATCCCGGTATAGACTTCAGGTGGGAAGAGCAACTGGCGCTTCTTAGCGCGTTAGTCGCGTATCGCAACGAGCTGCTCGAAATCGAATTCGACTTCAATAACGATTATTTCAGTGGCTTCGACGCTGCCGTTTACTACTCACTCATCCGTCATTTAAAGCCTCAAACGATCATCGAGATCGGTGGTGGTTACTCAACTCGAATCGCCAACAAAGCATTGGCCGTTAACGGAAAGGGGAATCTCACTTGCATCGAACCTTACCCGGAGCCACGACTTAACGGCGCGCAACTCAACATCGAGCTCATTCCAAAACGCGTCGAGGAGATGGATCCGGATTTCTTCTCATCCCTCGAAGCCAACGACATTCTCTTCATCGATTCGAGTCACACGGTGAAGTTTGGCAGCGACGTCTGCTACGAGTTTCTCGAGATCTTGCCGCTCATCGCACCTGGCGTGTCGGTGCACGTGCACGACATCTTCTTTCCACACGACTATCCGGCGGAGTGGCTGATCGGTCGGCGTCTGGCGTTGAATGAGCAATATCTCCTGGAAGCGTTTTTATCTTTCAACGGCCAGTTCCAGATTACGCTTGCAAACCACTGGCTGTGCGTGGATCACGTCGACGATGCGGCGCGTCTTTGGCCCGGCGCTTCAAACCAACGCGGTTCCAGTTTCTGGATGAGACGAGTCGCATGACTCCGCTCGAACCCATCTCTGCAATCATTGCGACGGTTGGCAGACCCGAGCTACTAAGGCTCTGTCTCGAGAGTCTCTCAAAGCAAACAGTTCCCGTCTCGGAGGCGGTTGTAGTTCATTGCGGAGATGACGCAGAGACAATCGCGGTGACGAAAGATCCGCGCTGGAGTGAAGCAGGATTGAACGTCCGATACTTCCATCATCCGGAGAGAAACTGCGCGCAACAACGCAACTTTGCCATTGAACGCGCAAGCTACAATAATCTTCTCTTAATCGATGACGACGTCGAGGTTGAGCCTCAATGGGCCGAAGAACTCTTCCGACCGATTTGGACTGATCCGAAAGTCGGCGCCACGATGGGCAACCTGATCAACCAGCCGATGGCTAAGCCCACCTTCTTCTGGCGAGTCTACCGGAGGGTCCTGCATGGAAAAGTGAAAGGTTTTGAACCCGGCCGGTTAGTGGGAGCGGCTCTTCCAAACGGATTTCCAACAACGGCGCGTGAGCCGGTACCATGCGAATGGATTGGTGGCGGAGCGAGTGCGTTACGGCGTGAAGCATTCCAGTGCGCCGGTGGTTTTGCGTCTTTCTTTACGGGCAGTTCTCCAGGTGAGGACTTGGACCTCGGCTACAGGATCAGCTGGACGTGGAAGGTGTACTACGTACCTTCGGCCAAGTGCATTCATCATCAGGCGCCCAGCGGTCGCGAAGAGTCCGATCAGCATCAATATCTTTCCATGCGATCGCGATTTGGAATTCTGACGATCACGATGGGAAAAAATCGTTACGCAGCGCTCGGGCACATCGGGCTCTGGGCATTTGTACAGGGATTAAGTGAAATCGCGAGCTTGCGACGCGGACTGTTACGACCGGATCTGGCACGAGCATGGTCAGGACGCTTACGAGGATTTCTATCATGTGTCGCGGCTAGGAAAAGCCGGTTAAAGGATTGACAGGATTTGACAGATTAACATGTAAAGCCAGATGAACACGCTATGTCGTCTCCAACTCTTGTCCTAGCTGACTATCCGATCGGTCATGCCAGCGGTTTCGGTGAAACATTATTCAATCTGTTTGCTGGGTTCCCGAGCGAAAGGCTCTGGACTGCGCATCCAGGGCACATCTCACCCGCTAACGACAAAAGGAGAGGACAATCGATAAATCTGCCTTCACCGTCACGTCCGCGCTGGATACCTAATCAAATATCTCTTGCGTACTATCCATTGCTCAAAGCGCAGCAGTTCCTCGCCTCTAAAGAAACTATTCAAGTTCTTTCCGAAATCATCCAAAGAAACTCAATTAAGAACATATTGGTTGTGCCCGTTAGTCCCTGGATTCTTTCGGCGGCACTTGCTCTTCACAAGCGACATTCAAAACTCAACCTCATTGTCTTCGTAATGGACGACTGGCAAGGGCATCACGAGTGTCACCAGCTTCCTTATTACCCCTGGCGGCGGCGCTTGCTCCGAGAAGTGATTGCTCGCGCCGATGTGCGATTCGCGATCTCTCGTGAGATGGCGGCACACTATGAGCAGATTTATGGGAACAGTTGGCTGGTTGCGCACAACGGAGTAGGCAAGGACTCGCTATCAGACGAGATGAGCACCGGGACAAAGCCAAGGCAGATTCTTCTGGCCGGCGACGTCAATGTCTTTCGCTTTGACGCGGTGATCGCATTCGCCGAAGCGATCGAACGTCACAATCGACGAAACGGGCAGTCGATCGAGTTTACGATCATGGGAGAAGTAGCCGAACAACACAGATCTTCTCTGTCCACGTTACGCGCAATAAGGCTGTTTAGCCGGCGGTCACATTCGGAATGTCTCAACGCGATGAGAGCGGCGGATCTCCTCTATTTGCCGCTTGCCTTTTGCAAAAAGTCTTCGCGTATCTCGCTTTATTCACTGCCGACAAAGTTTCCTGAATACCTTGCCTCCGGCAAGCGAGTGCTATTTCATGCTCCGAAGGAATCTGCTGTATTTCGCGTTGCGGAACGGTACGACCTGACTCCAAGACTGGCCAGTATCGATCCCGCAGCACTGGATGCGTTTCTCGAATCGTGGGTGGAAGGTGGACAGAATGGTGTGGAGACTGTTCTCAAGAACAAAAGCGCATTGCTGGAAGAATTCGATATCGATCGGCTCTCAAAAAGTTTTCAGGCTGCCTTCGCCTGAACTGTTATGAACTGCCGGATTTGCGGTAAAGAAACATATCCCTTTCTTCGCATCTCGACTGATGAGTTGAGTGAACCGTTTCTCGATGGAAAATTATACGGGCAGTTGCCGGAATTGAAGCTTCGCCGGTGTCGTCAGTGTGGTTGTCTGTGGGCGAATGATGCGAGGCAGCAAGAACAACTGCTGATTGAAGCATATCAGCACGTAAGCGATTCTTACTTTGACTCACAGGAAAACGATTTCAGATACATACGATTCTACAAATGGCTGGAGCAGCTAGTCAGCCGGCATGTCTCCGGCCGGAAAATTCTCGACGTCGGATGTGGTGATGGTGTTTTTCTATCGACTCTGTCGGACGAATGGTCCAAGCAAGGGCTCGAACCCAGCGCGTCGGGAGCGAATCTAGCCAGAAAGAGGAGTCTCGACGTTGCGCATGCCACGCTCGATACCTCACCTAAACATTACGAGGTGGATCTAATCGCAGCACTCGACGTCATCGAGCATGTAATTGATCCACACCAGTTCGTGGAATCTTTCAAGCAGCATCTGCGACCAGGCGGTGTAGTGTTACTGCTTACCGGAGACGCTGATTCTTACGCGGCTAGAACAGCGGGGTCGCAGTGGTCATACCTGCGCTGGTGCGGTCACATCTCGGTATTCTCACAGTCAGGTTTGCGAAAGCTCGTGGAGTCACATGGCTTTGAGGTTCTCGCCTGGAGACGATGCGAGCATCCGTCAAGTCCTGGAGCGATCGCCTGGTGGCGAGTACATCTGTTAGAGCCTGCAAGACAGGTCCTGGGTCGAAACAAATCATGGTATCCCTTCTGGCGAGACCATCAAGCGTTGGTAGCGCGCCTGAAATAGTGGGTCAGAGCTCTCGGAATTGGGTGTTTCTCGGCGACAGTCTTACTGAAGGCATCGGCTCGAAGAGGATCAGTCATGTTGCAGAGCTCGTATCGCAACTTCGAGCCGCGAGCGACGTCAACGTTCATGAGTTTCGATTACGCCATATCGACACTTTTAGTCGCGACATCGAATTCAACGTTGCGGGTTTTATGAATGTCGATGCGCAGCAGAATCCTTCAGACGTGTGGCTTTGGAACCTTGCTTGTGAAGGGCAGACGATTGAGTCTGACTTTGCCTGGTTGCCGCTTATCGCCGCGTTGCGTCCTGAATTGGTGGTTGTGTTCAGAGGAAGTTTGGAAAGCATCATTCGTCCGGCGATGTTCGACGATGGTGACTGGCCCTGGTGGGTGCCGTCGTCGTGGCGTGGTTACGCGGCCATGGATCCGCGCTGCTACTTCAGCAACACCTGGTGGCGCAAGGCGAAGCAGACCTCGCTCGATGCGCTAAAACAGAAGGCGCGGCTTCGACTTCTGAAAGTTAACCCGGGAAAGCCTTTGATGGATCTGGAACTCCTCGCCGAACATCAAACCGAGTTGATAAGACAATTGCGAGCACTCGGCGCACGCGTGCTGGTGCTGGGACTCTTGCCTGTTGACCACGCACGCTTCCCGGATTCTCCCGAACATTTCAAAACGGTAAACGCGCGACTCCAACAAATTGCAGAGGCCGAAGGCGCCGAGTTCCTCGATTGGGCTTCACTGCTGCCCACGAACGGACAGTGCAGTGAGCTTTTCTATCGTGACAGTTTTCACCCGAACGCAGCGGGCGCCGGCGCGCTCGCTAAAATTCTTCGTGAGAGGCTTTTGGCCCCTCCTTGGAGTGCGGCGGCCTGGCGCCGCTTTGGCCTTTGATCATGAGATCGAGAACAAAGCGGCGCCAGGCCACCGCACTCCAAGGTGGCGCACAAGAATTCAAAACCGGCATCTCGGCAATTGTGACGGCGTATGAGCGAATCGATCAGACGCTTGCTACTTTGCGTGTGATTCAGAGTTGCCTGCCACCGCCGGATGAGATCCTGGTCCACGTCGATGCGAACCAGGTTGAGTGTGAGACAGCATTTCACGATGCATTTCCAACAGTTCGCATTCTGTGCAGCGACGAGCAAGTTGGCCCGGGCGGCGGACGAAACAAGTTACTGAATGCGGCGAAGTTTGAATTCGTAGCAAGCTTCGACGACGACTCTTACCCGATCGACTCTGACTACTTCGCACGCGCACTCAAACTATTTGATCGATTTCATGACGCTTCAGTGATCTGTGCCACGCTTTATCACACCGGCGAATCGATCGGCGTTGATGATCGCAGCGCGCATTGGACCGCCGATTTTTCCGGCGGCGCTTGCATCTACCGGCGAAAGGCTTTTCTTGAGGCTGGAGGATATGTGCCTTTGCCGGTTGCGTACGGCATGGAAGAGGTGGACCTTGCGATTCGGCTTCACTCCCGAGGCGGCAAAATTCTAACCACGCGCTGGTTGCGCGTGTTTCATGACAACGACCTGAAACGTCACGCCGATCCACAAGTAACCGCGGGCAGCATCGCGAATCTCGCGTTGCTCGCTTACTTGCGTTATCCAGTTTCGCTTTGGGTGGTTGGTGCCGGGCAATGCGCGAACCGTCTGCTCTGGTTGTTGCGACATGGTCGGCGCAGCGGGATTTGGAAAGGGTTGACGATGATTCCGGCGCATCTCCGAGCGCACCATCATTATCGTTTGCCGTTGAGTAAGAGGGCGGTGCGATCGTACCTGGCATTGCGCAGAGCGCCGGTGCCCGAAAGTTTGTGAGAAACAACCTCTCAAGCTCAAGCTGGCTCTGTTGCCAACTCGGTGCGCGAGAACATTACGCCGTGCCGCGCGCACTCCAGCTCAGTGGCTTGCTCGGCGAATTTATTACGGATCTCTGGATCCGTATAGGCGGCCGATTTCATCCTGGGCTGGCGAATGCCCGGATCACTGCTTCAAACCTCGCAACACTCACTTTCGAGTTGAAAGCATCCCTAACCCGCGAAAACGGTTGGAAGTTGATCACGCGTAGAAATGAATGGTTTCAGCGTCAGGCCCTGGCCCAACTCGCGCACCGTAAAACCACGAATGGAAATCACACCGTTTTTGCCTACAGTTATGCAGCCGAACAAATTTTTAAGTTTGCTCGTGAGCGCGGCTGGCGAACTGTGTTGGGCCAGATCGATCCCGGCCCAGCCGACGAACGCATGCTTGCCAGTCTTCACGAGCAGTTTGGAATCAAATGGGAAGCCGCACCGAAGGAATACTGGGACGGATGGCGTACGGAATGCGAGCTCGCGGACCAGATAGTTGTCAACTCTTCGTGGTCGCGGGATGCACTGCTTCGTGAAGGAGTGCCAGCGGAGAAAATACGCGTGGTCCCTGTCGCTTTCGAGACAGGACCGAGATCTTTTCAGCGTCACTATCCACGCGCTTTTAGTTCCGAGCGTCCACTTAGGGTTTTGTTTCTGGGTCAGATAAGTCTGCGCAAGGGAGTGGGCCAGTTGCTAGAGGCGGTCAAACTCCTCGCCGGTGAAAACGTGGAGTTCTGGTTTGTTGGACCAAAGCAAATCGAGATTCCTCAGGATTCGCGCGTCAAATGGTTCGGAGTCGCGTCGCGCGCTGACGTCGATCGATATTATAGAGGTGCCGACGTGTTTATTTTTCCCACGTTGTCAGATGGTTTTGGAATAACGCAGTTGGAAGCACAGTCGTCGAAACTGCCGGTGGTTGCATCGCGACAATGCGGCGAAGTTGTGCGGGACGGCTTCAACGGCGTCATTCTCGAAGAAGTTTCCGGGCAGGCAATCGCGGATGTGTTGCTCAAGTTTTTACGATCACCGGAAACTCTCAACGCGATATCGGCGAGGTCTGGTGTGGACGATCGTTTCAGTCTCAAAACCCTGGCGTCTTCATTGACAGGATTGACATGATTAACAGGATTTACTCTGAACAGATCATCCTGAATCGACCGGCGCTTGCTCCGAGCCTCAGCATGCGGTCGACGCTGCTCGCAATACTGAGCACCAGCATCGCCACAGCATTTTCCATCCTTCTTATCCCTGATGATCCCGGCCGCGAAGGCGCGTTGTTCTACCCCGCGCTCGTGATGTCGGCAGGCCTCGCGACAGCGCCAATCGTTGCTGCATTTCATTATCCAAAAGCACTGCTTCGCGGTGAGTCGCTCGTCGCCCTGGCACCAATCTACTGGCTTTTGCTCGACCTGCTGCAAGGCGTCTATTCAATGGAAGATGTCACCGGCGACCAGGTCAGGCAGGCGTTTCTCGGGATCGGGCTCTTCGTCGTGATGGTTTGGCAGGGAGCGATACGTCGCTCGTGGAAAATCCCGAAAGTGTTGATAAACGCAGTCTCGCAGGAGTTCTCAATCAACACCTATTTCGGTCTCGCGCTCGCCTGTTTCTTCATCGGCATGTTGAATTTTGCAGTGCCTTGCAACTTCAACGTGTTTGAGATGGTCCATTACCTGGGCCAGGAACGTTGGGCCGCACCGTGGGGGCGCGGGCAGTTGGGTGGCTGGGACGCGTTTCTCGATCACCTGCAATACTTCGGTTACCTGCTGCCTGTTTTAACGGTAGTGATCGGCCGGCGCGTTGGAGTGCGGAATGTACGCACGCTCATTGGCATTGCAATGTCAGTAATCGTCACATTGTTTCTCGCGCAGAGTGGCAGTCGTCGGGTCATCGGCGTTGTCGTGGGAATGGCGCTGGTGCTTTGGGTACTGGACCAGCCGCGGTTGAGGATCAAGCATTTGCTGACGACAGCGTTTGCAATAGTCGCATTACTGATTGCACTGCAGGTCATGCTGGAATATAGAAGCGTTGGGTTAGGTGTTCTCGTCGGCAAGGGAGAAGTCGCCAGCGGCCGGTTTGAGAAACGGCAGATCCTTGAAGAGCAACACCTGCGCGTGGACGACAATTTTTATCGCCTCTGCCAGATCATTCAACTCATTCCGGAATCCTATCCATTTGTCTATCACAAGTATCTGGTCTATGTGATCGTGCGGCCGGTTCCTCGCGTCTTTTGGCCGGAGAAACCTGTTGACGCAGGTTTTGACTTACCGACCGCGTTGGGTGTCGTGGGCGTTTCCTATTCCTACTCCGTGATTGGCGAGCTCTACATGTCGCTGGGCTTCATCGGAATTGCGCTGGGCGGTTGGTTTTATGGACGCGTCGCGTCGATGGCGAACGGGTTGCTCGCTCGCTGCACGACGCAGGGCGCGCTCGTAATCTACAGCATCGTGGTGATGGCGCTTTTCTCTGGCATGCGGTCTATCTTGGAACTGATTCTGGTGAGTTACGTTGTGCTGGCGTGGGTAGGGCTCTCGCATCTTTTCATTAAGTTGAGGTACGCGAGAGTCAAGTGAAAGTCTTTGTATTGACAGACTCGCCCTCGCCTTATCAGGTCGAGTTATTCAATGAGATCGAGGCACACGGTCAGTGCACGTTGGAGGTCGCCTATCTGCGCAAACGCGATCCAGATCGTCTCTGGAAGTCACTAGCACTTCGCCATGCGTCGATCGAACTCGAGAATGGAATGTCGCGGGCGCGTGAGTCTGCACGCGATGCTGACCTCGTAGTGTTCAACTACTACCGTCACTCGAATGCTGAGCAGCTCATTCAAGAGCGAAACGCTCGAGGTGGTCCGTGGTGTTTTTGGGGTGAACGGCCGGGCGCGCATCAACCAGCGTGGGCCGGGCGTCTGTTGCGGAAATGGAAACTCTCGAAACTGCATGCGTCGCCCGTCCCGATTTGGGGGATTGGGAAGTTTGCGGTTGATGGTTATCGCGAAGAGTTTGGCAACGGACGCGCGTATTGCAACTTGCCTTACTTCTCGGATCTGCAACGCTTCCAGACGCCGGCGCGTGCGGAGAAGGCTGAGCGCATGTTTTTGTTCTCCGGTTCGCTGATCGCGCGCAAGGGTGTGGATTTGCTGGTGTCCGCTTTTTTGCGACTGGCGCGAGAGGTTCCCAACATCCGACTTAGAGTTGTTGGAGATGGAGAGCTTCAGGCTGTGAATGACCGCGTGGAGTTTGTTGGGTTCAGAGATTGGCATGAACTGCCGGCTGAGTATGCGGCTGCTGATGTGTTGTGTGTACCTTCGCGATATGACGGATGGGGATTGGTTGTGCCGGAGGGCTTGGCGTCAGGGTTGCCGGTGATTGCGACAGATCGAATGGGCGCTGCGCTCGAGTTTGTAGAGACAGGACGGAATGGGTGGTTGATTCCGGCAGGTGATGAAGATGCGCTCTTTCATGCGATGCGACAGGCGGCGTTACTGCCGCAGAGCGACCTTGCTGAATTGGGACGCCAAGCGCGTGAGAGTGTGAGTGCGCACACACTCCAGG
>JBKPJS010000363.1:0-2522 GCA_046730815.1 Acidobacteriota bacterium | reverse complement strand
GATGTGTATAAGAGACAGGTACCCAGCGGGTAGCGATACGAGACTGTGCCGCCTTCGGAACGCACCACCTGCGTGTAAGTTAATTCAAGTTTCTTGTCGGAGTGCGGCGGGATGGGAAAGATACTCGCCTGGAACAGGTCCTTGCCGGCGTATTCCAGGAGTCCTGGGTCGCGTTGGCGACGGACGATTTCGTCGTAAATGCGACGAGCCTCTTCGCGAGTCCTGACCTCGCCGACGAGTCTTCGATCGCCGTCCCAAATTGCGAACTCAGCTATCGAAGCCGATTCTGGAATCGGAAACAGGTACGTGCCTTCGAGAGTTGCGCCAGTGTCGTTTCGAAATACCTGTTCAACGTGGGTCGTCGCGACTTGCGAGCTGATCTTCGTGTCGATCTTGATTGATTTTATGGGTAAAGCACGCGGCAGCGTGATGGGACGTGGCGTGTCGGGGCAGCGCCTGCAAGGACCGGGAACGATGACTCCCTGCGCGCTGGCTATGGTGGCCAGTCCGCAAAAGATTGAGAGCAGGAGCAACAGCCGCATTAGTTTGATTCCCATACAAATCTCCACTATCAGGCGTTAAGCCGTGGGGCTGGTAGTAAGAACGTCTCTGGTGGAAGATTCTTGCGTTCAATCTTGATAATCCTGTCAAATGACTTTCTGCTTAGTACAGCGTGCGGAGTCGTTTGTTAAAAATCGACACTCCCGCGGCCATCATCGTCACGATAAAACCTCCGACAGCCAGCGTGAGCTGCGGGCCGAAACGGTTAGATGCAGCACCTGCCAAAATGCTCCCGACCGGCATCGTGCCCATGAAGGAGAGAATAAACATGCTCATCACGCGGCCACGCATCTGATCCGTAACCAGCTTTTGCAGCAGGGTGTTGGTTAGGGCGACTGAAAGCACCAGCGAAAAACCCAACCCAAACAGGAACAGCAACGACATAATCAGATGAGAGGAAAGAGCGAAACCGGTTATGCATAAGCCAAACGCCATCGCACCGCCCAGTACAACCCAGCCCTTTCTTCTGAAGTCGCCGAGGTAAGCGACCAGCAAGGCGCCCATGAAAGCCCCGCCTCCGGCGGTACCCATCATCAGCGCCAGGCCGGTTTCACCAAGCTTAAAGATGTCGCGTGCAAAGATCGGCACCATACTAAAATAGGGGGCGCCGAATAGACTGTTCACCCCTGCCAGTAACAACAACGACGACACTCGCGGCCGGTTTCGCACGTAACGAAAGCCTTCAATCAGATCGCGCCACAAAGCTCGCCGGTCCTTCACCGAATGCGGCGCCGTGTTTGAATATTTCGGTTTCACCATCCAAAGCGACGCCACCACAGCGATGAAAGAAAGGCCATTGGCAAAGAAGCAACCTGCGAGACCAAAAACGCGAAAGGCGACACCTGCCAGCGCTGGTCCAATTACTCGAGATAGTTGAAACTGCGTTGAGTTCAACGCGATAGCGTTAGCGAGGTCTTCACGACCGACAAGATCGTAAGTCATCGCCAGGTACGACGGGCTAGCGAGCGCCATACAACAACCAGTCACAAACGAAAAACCAAGAACCATCCAACGATTCACCACATCCGTCGCGACTAGAGTGGCGAGACTGAGTGCCGCGATGCCGGCGCCGACCTGTGTAAAGATCAGCAAACGCCGTCGATCGATCAGATCGGCAAACACACCACCGAGTAATGTAAAAATAAAGGCGGGAGATGTTGCCATGAAAGCGTCGAGTCCCAACCAGAATGGCGAGTTTGTCAAATGCAACACCAGCCAGCCTTGTGCGACTGCCTGCATCCACGTGCCGACATTTGAGAGGAACGCGCCAGTCAGGAAGAGACGAAAGTTGCGATGCGAAAGCGCACGAAACATTCCGCTGCGGCCGCGAAAGGTAGGCTTGGAATCAACGACGGGCGCGAGTTCACTGGGCATAAAGTGAATAGTCTTACCACTGAGGATAGAAAAGCGCTACTCCGGGGAAAGTTTAAGAATTCGGACTGTCACGCGTGATTCTCTGTCTCCGATTGCTTAGAATGGACGCGAATGCCTACCTCACTGGCACATCTTTGAATGGGATGATGCCGAGACGAAAAGTGGTAACGTCCAGCACTTGCGTGATCACGGGATTCAACCAAAAGAAGCTGAAGAGTGCTTTTTTCACGAGTTCCTCTTCTCTCGCGATTACCGGCGTTTTGATGATGTCTATCTGCTCGAAGGAAGGACTGACCGAGGCAGACGCTTGGAACCCGTGTTTCAGGATAAAGGTCATGGCCTTGTGCGAGTGTTTACCGGCTGGGAACTTGAATCAAAGAAAAAGAAATGAGAAAGCGATTTGCTAAGCTATCGAAGACCGAACAAGAGAAGGTCGAGGCGTGGTATCACGAGCAGAGCCCCCGGGAGTTTGAGGATGTGATGCGGCGGGCATCAAGCCACAGCCCTGATGTCATCCGGTTGCCGCCTCGCCTGACTGCGACGCTTAAAAGGTTGGCAGAAAGAGAGGGTGAGCCAGAATACCAGCT
>JBKPJS010000362.1:0-7591 GCA_046730815.1 Acidobacteriota bacterium | reverse complement strand
TGCATTTCATTTTTCGCCGCAGATTAACGCAGATCTGCGTGAATCGGCGTAAATCTGCGGCTAAGATTTGATCTCCGGATTCGGGTTCTTCAATTGCGATAAATAAGTCGTGCGCGGTCTCGTGTTCAATTCCCCCAGCAGCGAATAATTACGCTCGTTCGCTTTCAACTTCGACACGCGGCTGTTCGGATCGTTGATGTCGCCAAAGACGATCGCCTCGGTCGGGCAAACGGCCTGGCAAGCAGTAACGATCTCACCATCTCGCACTCTTCGATCCTCGAGCTCCGACTGAATCTTTGCACTCTGAATTCGCTGCACGCAGTAATTACATTTCTCCATCACACCCCGGCTGCGCACTGACACATCAGGATTACGCATCAACTGATACGTCGGTGTATCCCAATCCTGATAGAGAAAGAAATTAAACCGTCGCACCTTGTACGGGCAGTTGTTCGAACAGTACTTCGTACCGACGCAACGGTTGTAGACCATGTCGTTCAAGCCTTCAGCGCTGTGCACCGTGGCGTGGACCGGACACACGGGCTCGCAGGGTGCGTTCTCGCAGTGCATGCAAGGCACCGGCATGAAGTTGACCCCTTCGGGATGATTTGGATCGAACCCCTGGAAGTAAGTATCGATGCGAATCCAGTGCATTTCGCGGCTGCGGACAACTTCAGTTTTACCGACGACCGGAATGTTGTTTTCTGACTGGCAGGCGATCGTGCAGGCGTTGCACCCGATACAGTTGTTTAGATCGATGGCCATGCCCCAGGCGTAATTGGGGGCGTTCTCAGCCTGGTTGCGGTAGTCGTAAGGATCGTTGTAAAGCGAGTCGTGTTTGTGTTTCTCAGCATGCTTTGAGTCATGGAGAAACTGTTCGAGGGTTTCTGAACCAACGATGTCGCGTTCTTCGCGGCTGAAGTTTGGATCCTCGAGATTGAAATGAAGTTGCGTTGTTGCGAGTAGGTGCTGTTCGGGTGCTGGGCGCACCTGTACTCCGGTCGTAAACCATGGTGCATACGAAGTACGAATCTGGTAAGCGTCGAAACCGACAGGTGGACCACCTCCCGTTCCACTTCCGACTCGGCCAGCCAAACGCCGGCCATAGCCAAGGTGAATCGTGATCACCCCATCTGGCTGGCCCGGCATAATCCATACTGGTGCGCGAACCGTTTGTCCCTGCTGGTTGACGAGATCAATCGTCGACACGTAATGTTCGCGGCCTTTTACAGCGCCCCGGTTATAGACGTCGCTATACTCTCGCGCGGAATTTGGGCTAATGATGGCGACGTTGTCCCACGTAACCTTTGTTAAGGGCTTTGGCAGTTCCTGCAACCAGCCGTTGTTTGCAAAGCGGCCGTCGTAGATTGACGGGTCAGTGCGGAAGACTAGTTCGAAAGTTCCCGGTTGCGCCGGTTGCGCAGGTTGTTGATTCTGATTGGACCAGTTAGCGCTCAACGAAACTGTCTTTGCCGCAAACTCAGAGTTGGCAACAAAGCCATCGTGAAGAGACTGTCGCCACCATGTTTCAAAATCCTGTGAAGGCGAAGCTGAAGGGATCGGCGTCGGCGTTGCCGCCGGTGCTTGTGCTAGCGCTTGCCCCCTTTGCTCTTCTTGATTGTTTCCGGTTCCCGCCGTCGTCTGCTGCTGTCGACTCGCCCCTGTCCCCGACCCCTGCGTTTGCCAAAAACTCTTCACCATGTCGTACGGCTTGCGATCGTACTGCTCCGAAAACACGGCCAACATTTCGAGTGCCGTCTTGCCTTCGTAGAGCGGCTCGATCAGCGGCTGCATGATCGTGACGGTGCCGTCGTACGAGCGCGTGTCGCCCCACGATTCGAGGTAATGAGCCGCAGGCACGTGCCAGTGACACAACTCGGAAGTCTCGTCTTTGTACTCGCTGAGGTGAACGCGCAGTTTCGCTTTCTTCAGACGCTCAAAATTGAGCTTGAGATCAACCGGCGTGTTGTAAACGGGATTGCCTCCGAGGATCACTAACAAGTCAACACGGCCCGCATCTAGATCGTTGACCAGATCCTGTAACGACTGCCGCTGATCGACTGAATTCACTTCCACCGGATCGGTGTAGAAGACAGTCTTGCCAACGTTACCGAGCGCCTCGTTCATTGCGTGCGCAAGCGCATGAATCATTGGCGGCTGGCTGTCGCCGGCGACGACGATGCTCGCACCCTTGTGTTGCGTGAGATCGCGAACTAAAGGCTCGAGCCACGGCAGATTTAGAGTTGCAGTGCCGGTTGGAGATTGTGGAACAACGCCTGCTGCGAGCGATTTAGCAATGGCCTCCAACTCACTCGGTTTGACTTCCCACGTGTGGTCGCCAATCGCGCCTGTGTTCGACGGCGTTGTTTCAACCACATAGAGACGGTTCATCTCGCGATTGTTCTCTGTCAGCTTTCGCCCTGCGATAAATTCGCGCGAGCAACGCAAGTACCCCGGGAAAGTTGGAGACAGAAAGTCGCAATCAAGAGACAGGATCCGTTTGGCCAGATCGAAGCGATAAGTCGTGTTTACCGGTTGGCCGAAAGCTGCTACAGCACCCGCGCGCGCATTGTCGCGATTAGCCGGTTCATACTGGTGCCACTTCGCCTGCGGAAGCGCGGCGAGCGTTGCCTTCATTTGCGCGCCGAGCGTCGGCGAAATGATCGATTCACTCAGGAAGCGAATGCCCGCCCCTTGCTTCGGACGCTGCTCGTCGAGCGCCGAACGTATCTCACCGACAAACGCCGTCCACGTGCGAATGTCTTCACGATAAGTCAGGGTTTGTGAACGATCCGGATCGTAAAGACTCAGGATCGAAGCCTGTGTGAAGATGTCAGTAGCACTCGAACCACGCGGGGCCCACACAGGATCTTCCGCGGGAACCTCTGTCGGCCGGTTGTTTGGGTGGTCCGGATTCCCTTCGATCTTCGTGGGACGACCTTCATTGCTTCGCACCAGGACCGGTACGGCCGCGCCAAACAGCGGAACAGCAGTCGCGAAGAAAAGTGCTTTCCACGGAACTTGTTCTTCAGGTTGTTTGACGTTGGAAACGATCTTTTCCGGCGGTTGAAAAACACAGCCAGTCAAACCTGCGAGGGCGAGCGACGCGCCCATCAGCTTGAGAAACGTCCGACGCTCGATCGGGTCGTGCCACTCTTCCGCCTGTTGCGGAAACTCGCGCGCGACGAACTCACGAAACTGCGGCGTGTCAGCCAATTCCTCCAGGCTGCGCCAGTACTTCTTGCCACCGCGCGCTGTCTCACCATCCTGCAAAGCAAGAATGTGATCGCGCATCAGCTTGAAATTTATGTGACGGTTGTCACTCATCGCTAACGGTGACAAGTGGAACAACTTGTCAAAACTTCTTTCCCCTGAATTCTGTACGCCGCCTTCAAGTCGAAACCTTCCTTCAGTTCCTGCTGGTTCTTGTTTTCCGGTCGCCACTCCATGTTGAAAATCTCTTTGTGCGGGCGCACGAATCTTTCCGGCGCGCGATGACATTCCAAACACCACTCCATCTGCAACGTCGCTGCCTGGTAAAGGATTGGCATGTCGTCAATCCGGCCGTGGCAGGTCGAACAGCCAACACCTTTCTTGATGTGAATGCTGTGATTGAAGTAGGCGTAGTCGGGCAGATCGTGCACTCGCAGCCATTCAATCGGCTTGCCCGTGCGGAAGCTCGCGCGCACCGGTTCGAGGTAGGGACTGTCAGCCCAGATCTGCTTGTGACAGTTCATGCACGTCGTGGTTGAAGGCATCCCTGCCGATGCGGATGTTTCCACTGACGTGTGGCAGTAGCGACAATCGATGCCGTCGTCGCCAACGTGATGTTTATGACTGAACTGTACAGGTTGTTGCCGCTCAACCCATTGACCGGTGTTCCACGACGAACGATTTAGTTCGACTGCGACCCACAATGCAGCAACAATAATGAAGAGAGCGCCATAGATCGTAATCTTAGCGAGCGCGTTCGTGCTGTGATGGAAGATCTGTGGCATCGCCGCAGAATTAAGCGTCGGGGCGGTAGTCAAACCGGTAGACTGGCAGACGAACAGCCCACAAACCTTTGGCACTCATAATGTTTTATTGCAAAGTAACGAGGTACTTTACCAAATGGATTGGGATTTTCAAATTGCGCCACAAAAAGGTACAAAAAGCACACAACGATGATGAGATTTGTGAAAGGTTAATGCGCGGCGGTGAGGTCGCGAGCGAGCATGGCGGCGCCGATTGGGGCTGCGTCGAGCCCGAGTTTTGCGGCGACAATTTCGGTGGCTTCAAAACATGGCTGAAAAGCCCGGCGTTTTACTTCCTGAATGATGGGGTTGAGGATTAGCGAGCCCGCGTCCATAACGCCGCCGCCCAGCACGATCCGCTCGATGTTCAGCAGGTTGATCACGCTGGCGACACCGGTGCCGATGTATTTCCCAGTTCGCTCGATCATCATCAGTGCGAAGTCGTCGCCTTCGTTTGCCTGATGCGCAACGTCTTCGGCCGTGAACGATTTGTTCAATGCGAGTCGTGACAGAGACGAAGTTGAATCACGATTGAGACGTTCGCGTGCGCGTCGCACGATGCTTGGCCCCGAAGCGACCGTCTCGAGGCAACCGGTATTACCGCAAACACATTGAAGTCCTTCAGTATCGATCGTGATGTGACCGACTTCACCAGCGAATCCCGAAGCGCCCGTCCAAAGCTTGCCGTCAAGAATTATCGCGCCACCGATACCGTTTGCGATCATCATGTAGAAGAGATTCCGGCTGCCACGCCCCGCGCCGACTTTGAACTCGCCGTAAGCCGCGGCATTCGCATCGTTTTCGAGTTCTACTCGCAGCCCGGTGGCTCGCATCAACTCGCCATGAAGATCTTCCACCATGCTTGCCGGAAGATCCCGTGGAGCTATCACTCGATCAGTTTGTCGATTCACGAGTCCGGGAAGTGCGACACCAATCGCCGAAACTGTTCCCCCACTTGCACGAAGCTCTTTAACCATCTCGGCTAGCTGGGCAACACTGTTTTTAGCGGTGATCGAGGCAACCTTTCCTTCGATGATGCGACCTTCATCGTCAATCAAAGCAGCGCGCGCCTGAGTGCCCGATATATTGATCCCGATGAAGTTAGTTCGTGGAGTGCTCATAAGTTCGGCTAGCGAAGAATAGTCGAGGGTTTGGAGGCTGTCAAACTGGCGGTTCTGAGAGTAGAATTGGGCCACGAACACAATGCAGATTCGCTCCATACTTCTACCCACCGACTTCAGCGAGTGTGGCAACTACGCCCTCTCCTATGCCGCATCGCTGGCGCGTACGTTTAAAGCGTCAATCATCTGCATTAACGTGATCGAGCCGATTGTGCCGACTGTCGGTTACTCAGGCATGACTGAACCCCTCCCAATCGCGGACATTACTGAACAACTCGAAGATTCAGCCGAACGCGAACTACCGAAACTCGCCGGATGCGACGAATGTTCAGGACTCGACGTCGAGGAAGTTGTAGTACACGGCGAGGCAGCTTCGGAGATCGTGCGGGTTGCGAAGGAACGTGACGTTGACCTGATAGTCATATCGTCGCACGGACGAACAGGCCTGGGACGGATCCTCTTTGGTTCCACGGCGGAGTCAGTCGTGCGGCATGCCCCATGTCCGGTGCTGGTAGTGAAGCCTCCCCAGGAAGAAGAACCGGAAGAGTAGTCAATAGTGAGCCCTCCAGTTTATTCTGTCAGCCGCTAACTTTATCGTTGATTTCCATGCACCTCGACTTCGTAAATGACCTTTTGTTCCAGTACGGAGTTTACGCAGTTTTTATTCTCGTCATGCTCGAGGGTGATATCACGCTGCTTTTGGCGGGAGTGCTTGCTCACAGCGGTTTTTTTGGAGAATACAGCTTTGCGCGGATTTTGGTTTGGGGAACGGTTGCCGGCTGCCTCAGCGATAACCTCGCCTACCTCACCGGCCGTGGCTTTCGCGAGGGCGTAAGAGAAGTTCGTTTCTACCGCGTCGCCAAACCGCGTTTGGAGAGGTTGACCAACAAATTCGGTCCGCTCTCGATTTTCCTTTCCAAATACATTTACGGCCTGCGCTGGGCTTCGTGTGTGTTTTATGGAGTTGGGCGAATGCCCTACCTTCGTTTCCTGGCGGTTTCTTTTGCGAGCTGTTTTCTCTGGGTTTCTTTACTGGCGGGGGCCGGCTACTTCTTCAGCGGCGCGGTGATGGGACTGATTGGCGATTTCCAACGGCTTGGCAAAGTGCTGCTGGTGATCGTGGTCGTTGGCATTGTCGCGTTTTACCTGGCAGAACGCTTTTGGATCTCGCCGAAGGTTGAAGAAGCGGATCCCGAGCGGCTTCAGGAACTCGAACATGCCGCCAGCGAAAAGTTTCAGGATCTGCGACAGGAGTTTCAGGAACATATTCCGTTCAAGCAACAGCGGCGCAGCGATCAGAAGAAAGCAGAGGAATCAGGCACGGATAAACGCGGATAAATCCGGATCTTGATCTGCGTTCGTCCGTGGCTAAATTTATTTGCAAATCGTGATTCGAAATTGTTAATTTCCCGGTGATGATAATTGAGTCTTCCGCACCCCCTCGTGTCGACCTTGCGGGCGGCACCATCGATATCTGGCCTCTTTATCTTTTCCACCCAGGCGCCACAACGGTCAATTTCGCCCTTTCACTTCATGCTCGCTGCCGCATTGAGACACGCGACGATGGGCGCATAGTTCTGGAGTCACGCGATCGCAAAGTTGCGTTTGAGACGACGCTCTCGGCGATGGAAGACTTGCTGCTTGAAGAGCGACTGGAGCTCATCTCGAAGCTCGTCCACTTCTTTAAACCGACGACCGGATTTCATCTGATTGCGGAAAGCGGGGTGCCCGCGGGCGCCGGGCTGGGAGGTTCATCAGCGCTCGCGATTGCCTGTATTGGAGCGCTGAATCGATTGGTGGGGAACCGCTACGAGGAACGTAAGTTTGTAACTATCGCCGCAAATGTCGAATCGACGGTGATCAAGGTGCCGGCTGGTTTTCAGGATTACTATCCACCGCTTTTCGGCTCTGTTTCGTGTGTGCATTTCCGTCCCGATGGCATTGAGAGAGAGCACCTCGACGTAAACGCCGAGGAGTTGGAAAAGCGAATTGCGATTTGCTACACCGGTGAGCCGCGTCTTTCAGGAATCAACAACTGGGAGATATTCAAACGACACATCGACGGCGACCCGGAGTTGTTTGAACTGTTCGACGGTATTCGTGATTCCGCGCGCAGCATGCGTGAAGCGCTGCTGGCAGACGACTGGGGAAAAGTCGCCGCGACGATGAAAAACGCTTATCCGAATCGCAAACGTTTGGCGCCCACGATAACTACGCCGCAAATGGACATGCTCGTCGAGAAAGCGCTGGCAAACGGAGCCGAGGCCGCGAAAGTCTGCGGGGCCGGCGGCGGAGGCTGCATTGCGTTTCTATGTGCGGCAGGAAGGCGTGCAGAGGTTGAAGCCGCACTCGCCGCGGAAGAGGGCGCTGAAGTACTCGACTGGAAACTCGCCCACGACGGCCTCGTCGTCACTGAAAATAATTAGCCGCAGATTGACGCGGATGAACGCAGAT
>JBKPJS010000361.1:0-10197 GCA_046730815.1 Acidobacteriota bacterium | reverse complement strand
GGTCCGTAACCTTTTCCAAACACTTCTACATCCTTCTATGGCTCGGTACCGATAGCGTGATATAAGACGCGTATCCCGGTGTCTCTTCGTTGGAGGTTGTAGTAGAAGCCGCTGCCATCTTTCTTCATCGAGACGCCACGATAAAGCGCGTTCGGCAGTTGATCGACGTCTTTGCGCGTGTCGACGTCCATCACGCGCAGTTCAGTCTCGTCCTGACCTCCCCGGCGGACGCTGTAGACAACCAACTTGCCGTCGTTCGATGCGTCAAGCAGACCGATGTCCGTGGTGTGATCGGCGCTGAGCGTGTGTGGATCGATGAGGATTTCGTCCTTTCCGTCTAGCCCCTGGCGAAGATAAAGGATCGACAGGTCATCCTCGGCGCGCTTTTTAAAAAGAAAGTAACGTCCACCCTGCTCAAAAGGAGTGCTTACAGAGTCAACACGCAGCAATTCCGACAATCGCTTTTGTATCAGAGGCCGCGATGGCAGCCCGTCGAGCAGCGAGTGAGTGTATTTGTTTTGCGCGTCGATCCATGCGCGTGTTTCAGGACTGTCCTGCTCTTCAAGCCAACGATACGGATCTATGATCTCGACGCCGTGAATGACTTCGCGAAAGTTGTCGACTCTCGAAGGCGGTGGTTTGGGTGCTTGCGCTTGTACAGATGAAGTCGAGGAGATCACCAGGATGGCGAATAACAACAACGCCCAGCGACGCACGTTTCCGCCTGTTCTTTTGTGAAGTGACACAACCATATACCTCCTCGAGCAGAGCCTCAGCGCACGTTATCCACGGACTGTATAGAGTTTATTTACGACAACTCCGTGAATCCGGCAAGTATGATCAAGCGCTCCTGAAAAATTCTTGTGCCTTTATGTGCCTCTTTCTGGCTTCCTGCTGCGATAAATCCACTACTCACGGCAAACTCGGAGCAGTTCACGGCAAACCGGAGTTGAGATGGTGGCGCAGCATATATAAAGGATCCATGAATTCAGCCCCTAATCCGGAGGTGTAGTGTGAAAAAAGGAAGCCCTGAAGGAGGCCCACGTTTTCTTGAAGTGCTCGGCCAGGATATTAGGTTTGGTCTAAGGGTTCTGCGCAGGAATCCCGGCTTTACACTCACGGCACTAATAACTTTGGCCCTGGGCATCGGCGCCAACACGGCTATCTTCAGCGTGATTTACGGTGTGCTGCTGCGCCCACTCCCGTACAAGGAGGGGCACCGTCTTGTTGTGCTGAATCAACAGGCTCGTCTCAACAACGTGAACAGTCTCGCCTTTTCAGTCAAGGAATTCCAGGATTACCGCGATCAAAATAAGACGATGGAGATGGTCGAGCACCACGCCATGAGCTTCATACTCTACGGTCGCGGCGAGCCAGAGCGAGTGCAGACCAGTGTAGTGTCGGCAAACTTCTTCGACGTGCTCGGCGTGAAGCCAATTCTCGGCAGGACCTTCGTTCCAGACGACGAGAAGCCAGGCGGAGACGCCGTGCTGGTGCTCAGTCACAAATACTGGAAGCAGAGTTACGGCGGCGACCCGAATATCGTGGGCACCGTCTTTCGAATGAACAATCGACCTCACACGGTCATCGGCGTGCTGCCTCCGGTTCCTGAGTACCCATCGGAGAGTGATGTTTATATGCCCACCGCTAATTGCCCATTCCGATCCAGCACCGCCTTGATCGAGAACCGGCGCGGGCGGCTGCTGTCGGCAGTTTTTGGCAGGCTCAAACCTGGGGTGGAGGTGGCGCAGGCACAGGCTGATGTCGCCGGCATCGCGACAAACTTAGAGACGACATACCCAGATGTTTATCCCAAGCACATCGGCTACGCCGCCCAACTCGAGCGGCTCGACACGGTGCTCACCGAAGGAGCTCGGCCGACGTTTCTCATACTGCTCGGGACGGTCGCTCTGGTCCTACTAATCGTCTGCGCCAACGTTGCAAATCTTAACCTCGCGCGGGTCCTCCAACGTCAATCTGAGGTTGCGGTGCGGACAGCTCTCGGAGCAAGCCGAGGGAGACTCGTCACTCAGATGTTGACCGAGAGCATACTTCTGTCGCTGGGCGGCGGCGCGTTGGGTTTGCTTCTCGCCTGGTTCGGACTGCCGCTGCTCACGTCCTTTGCCGGCAGGTTCACGACACGCACAGCAGAGATCCAGATCGACTCATCCGTACTGCTCTTTACTCTCGTTGTGTCCGCGTGCACAGGTTTGGCATTCGGTGTGATCCCGGCACTCTCCTCAGCTTTTGACTCCCGCAAGAGCCTCGTCGAGACGCTCAAGGAGTCGGGCAATCGCTCGACTTCAGGCACGAAGAACCGCATTCGCGGCCTACTCGTCGCGGCGCAAGTCGCGATCTCGTTCACCTTGCTGACAGCAGCGGGCCTGATGCTCCAAAGCATGATCAAGCTTCGGCGTGTCGATCCCGGCTTCAACCCGGACAACATCTTCGTGATGCGACTCCAGCCGAACTGGTCCAGGTTCACTGATCCCGCGACCGCTACCGCGCAATTCCGCAACTATTTCCGGCGGCTGCTCGACACCGTGAGTCAGCAACCTGGCGTCGTGGACGCGGCCGTTTCGTCGACTTACCCACTGAATCCTGCGGGCATAACACGCGGCCCTAACAACGTCACGATCCAACTGGAGGGCCGTCCTCCCGACGAAGCTAACGCTGCGCCACAGGTCGACCCGCATGCAGTAAGTCCCGCCTACTTCCGCGCACTCGACATTCCGCTCATTCGGGGGCGAATGTTTACGGACGGTGATGACGACAAGGCGCCGCGAGTTGCAATCGTGAACGATGCGGCTGCACGCGGTCGCTGGGGTGCGGAGGACCCAATCGGCAAGAGATTTTCGTTCGACAATGGGACCACATGGATCACCGTCGTTGGCGTCGTGGGCAACGTCAAGCAGTACGGCCTGGATAAAGAGCCAACACAAGAGATATACGGCCCCATTGCGCAAACGCCTTTCGGGTCATTCCTGGTAGTTAAAACGAGAGGACTGCCGATGCAAGAGGCTAGGCTGATGGGCGACGTGGTCCATAAGGTAGACGCGGAGACCGCGATCGATCAGGTCAAAACTCTTCAGCAGGCGCTCGACGAGTCTGTGGCATCTCCGCGTGAGACGACGTGGCTGCTCGGAGTGTTCGCGCTCCTCGCGCTCATCATCACAGCGGCCGGGCTCACCGGCGTGATGGCGTTGGCTGTGACGCAGCGAACGCGTGAGATCGGAATTCGGATCGCGCTCGGCGCCTCGAGGGCTCGGATCTTAACCATGATGATGCGGCAGGCGTTGACGCTAATGCTATTGGGGCTCGCAGCCGGGTTGGCCGGCGCGCTGATGCTTAACAGAGTGATCACCTCACTCCTGTTCGCGACTCCAGGTGTAGATCTAGTAACGTTGGCCGCTGTGGCAGGTCTGCTTATTCTGGTCGGAGCGGCCGCGTGCCTAATACCATCGTTGAGCGCGACTGGGATCGACCCGACGTTGACACTTCGGAAGGAGTGATTTCATCCACAGATGACGCAGATTGTTTATAATCGGTCTAATCTGTGGATGAAAATATTTCTGAAATCGCTGTCCAGACACAAGCTGAAACTAGCGGTGCGCGTCGGAGATCACCGATACCATACCGCGCTTGTGTGCTGATTGGGCTGGGTGGCCTCTTCGCAGGCGTGACCGGGCCGCTGCTCAGCACCTTCATCCCGCCACTCGTGCGCGAGGCCGTCGGCGATCAACGCACGGTGATCGGCGCCATCATGGCGATTGACAATGTCCTGTTGCTCCTACTCATCCCGTGGGCAGGACCAGCGTCAGATCGTGCCAGCGCTCGTGGGCGCGGTCGGCTGCCCATTGTTCTCGCCGGGCTCGTACTGTCATCGCTCGGCATGGCACTGCTTCCCTTCTCATCTGCATTCGGTCTTCCCTTCCTCGTTGGCGCGATAATCGTCCTGCATACTGGGATTAATATTCAGCGATCACCATTCCAGGCGCTGGTGGCCGATGTCGTGCCGTCGCGCCACCGGTCGCTCGCAACAGGCTCCATCACGTTCCAGATGTGCGTCGGAGCGATCGCGTTTCTGATGCTGGGCCGAGTACTCGGAATGCGGCCTGCATTTCTGATAGCCAGCGGCAGTGTTCTCGTTATTGCGATCGCGTTCATTCTTGGGCTGCACGAGCCCAAACTGGTCCAATCGCAATCTGCAGAGGTAACGTTTCGATCGCTCGTCGATGCAGGATGGTCTGCCATTCGCGGCGTGGTCCCCGGCATGCGACCCATCTTCGTTGCCGTGCTTCTGTTGCAGCTTACTTTCCAAACCTTCACTACATGGTATGCATTGCACGCTGTCGAGCGCTTTGGTATTCAACCGCAAGACGTCACGATCGGATTCATCGCGTGGGCCATTGGCGGCGTGATCGGGGCCTTGCCGGCGGGTGTCATCGGAGTTCGCATCGGACGGAGGAACGCCATACTGGTTGGCTTTGCCATGATGGCTACCTGCATGCTCGCGCTTGATCGGGTCACCCAAATGAATCAGGCGATACCGCTGCTCGCGCTCGCGTCGGCCAGTTGGGCGCTGCCAACAGTGAATGCCTATCCGCTCTTCGTCGAACCAGTTCCGCGTCAACGTCGAGGGGTCCTCGCAGCGCTGTACCTGCTCTGCATAGCATTGGGTGGTGCGATTGGCGATCCTTTGAACGGCCGCCTCTTCGATCTCCTTAACGGCTATCGCGCCCTGTTTCTGCTAATGGCTGGTTACACAGCACTGGCGTTCGTGGCTGTGCTGTTCGTCCCCAGGGGTGTTGGTGAGGCGGACACCGGGCAGGATCCGATTTCTTAATTCCGGGTGACAGCGTGATTGCGGGGGCTCACAAGCGTCCTTCACGAGGCGCGGCAAAGACCGTTTTAGGATTCGTCGTAAACACGCTTCGCGCGAACACTTACGAGCTCGTCTGTTTCAATGATGTAAGCCGTCAAGTTGTAACCGTAAACACAACCTGTATCCAGGCCGATGGCTTTCTTCGCTCGCCGGGGCTCGGGGGCGGGCCAGTGTCCGAATAGCACGACTTTGTTTCCATCATAGACGTCGTACCAGGGCGTACCGTCGTGGCCCTCACGGTTTTTGCCAAGTGTGCGCAGGAGCGTCATATCTTCAGTGGTCTGGGAATACAACTCTACGTTGGGACGCAGGCCCGCATGTACGACCAGATGCGTGTCGAGATCGATCGTGAATGGCATCCGATTCAGAAAGGCGGCGTAAGTCTCTTTGTTCCCTTTGAGCTCTTTGTGCGTCGTTTTTTGTGCAGCCTTTAACTTGACCTTCTCGCCATTCCACTTTCGACGTAACGCTAAATCATGATTTCCGATCACAGCACTAAAGCGCGGATCAGTCATAAATAGCTCGAGCACTTCGCGGTTCTTTGGACCCTTCGTGATCAAATCCCCTACCGCAACAACGCGGTCATCTGCGCCGAAGTTAACCTTCTCAAGCAACTCCGCCAGCTCATCGTAACAACCGTGAATGTCTCCAACTACAATTGTCCGGCTCATCCACACCTCCGATATTCATTAAACGGCAGACTTATTTGTAAAGGTAAGTCTTGCTTTCCTGCTGGTCCCATTCAACGCTATCGATATTCTCGCGGTCACCGGTCATTATTTCCTCGCTCAACTTACTGGTACTGACCTTTGTGTCCAGGTTTACGAGGTAAACGATCTTGCCCATCGGCTCTTCCTCATCCTGACGATCGAGGTGGCGAAGCTCGGAATCAAATCCGTAGCGCGAAAAAAGTTGTTTCAGCACCTCGTCGGTCGTATCCACGTTGCGCGTCCCCACGCTAACTTCCATCGAACGGAACACTTGAGATTGTTCGTAAAATTCCAGTATTGACAAAGTAAGTAACACAAACAACGTCAGGATAATAGCCATATCCCAGCGTCCAACCCCGGCAGCCAACCCTACGCCAAGACACACCAGCAGCACGGTAATTTCCTTTGGGTCGCGAATGTTCGTGCGAAAACGCACGAGCGAAGCCGCGGCAAAAATACCGAAAGCTCGCGCCGCACTATCTCCCACCACCATCATCATCGCGCCCGCAACTACCGCCATCAGAATCTGCGTCTGCGCCACGTAAGGATTACGACGGGCGGCTGAAACACCACGCCGCGGACGAAATGCCAGCAGCGCTGCCAGAAACGCAGCAAGTGAAAATCGCAAAGCAATTCTGGCGGACGTTGACTCCCAACTCGAGAAGTTGGCGGGTGAAAGGCCTGTGGCGTCTGGTCCAAAAAGTTGGCCCAGCAATGGAGTTTCGCGAGTGGCTTGCTCCTCGGTTGGTACCGGCGACGGGCTTGCACGCGAAGGGCCTGACGATATAGCAGCGGGCCCCAGGTGATCCCGCAACATGTAAGCTAACAGTCCGCTACCCAGCAGGATGACGACAAACATCGCCAGCACCGCAAGAGTCACACGGTTCATCTCTCGTAATCCTTTCTAACCAAAACCCGTCCACAGATCAGACACAAAATCTATGTAATCTGTGGATTCTATTGTTTACTCCACAATTTTTTTCTCTTCAACGAGTGGACGTTTCCGACTGGCGGTGAACTGTTTGGTCCTTCGAAGAATAATTGACTGTTGAAAGGTTCTTCGCCGGGTGCCATTGCGGGACGCTCATAAGTACCGTCAGAGTTCATCACCCGCGCTTTCACGTTATCGCGCAGGTACGCAGCCAGGACCGTGTCTTTCAAATAATCTTTCAACTGCGGATCGAGCACCGGCGTCACGACTTCTACCCGACGATCAAGGTTGCGCGTCATCCAGTCAGCAGACCCAATGAAAACTTCTTCCTCGCCGCCGTTCGCGAAGTAGAAGATGCGACTGTGTTCGAGAAATCGTCCGACAATGCTCCTCACATGAATCGTTTGAGAAAGTCCTGGCTCACCCGGACGGATCATACATGCGCCCCGCACGATCAGATCGATTTTGACTCCGGCTTGCGATGCTTCGTAAAGCGCCTCGATGATATTCAAGTCAGTCAAGCGATTGATTTTGGCCATTATGTGCGCGGGCCGGCCGGCCAGGGCATGTTCGGTTTCGCGCTTGATCAACTTCATCATGCGCTTGCGAAGATTCAGCGGCGCAACCATTAGCCGGCTGTATTCTTTCTGTATTGAAAAGCCCGTCAGAAAGTTGAATACATCGGTCGCGTCATCGCCAATTATCGGATCGTTGGTTAGCAATCCGATATCTGTGTAAAGCCTCGAGGTCGTAGGATTGTAGTTGCCCGTGGAAATATGGGTGTAGGTCTTAAGACCATCCTGCTCGCGCCTCACCACCAGGGTCACTTTGCTGTGCGTCTTCAGGCCCACTAGCCCGTAGACCACATGTACGCCCGACTCACTGAGCCGCTTCGCCCATTCGATGTTGTGCTCTTCGTCGAAGCGAGCTTTGATCTCTACCACCGCCGTTACCTGTTTGCCACGCTCGCTGGCTTCGATTAGAGCTTGCGGAATAGGAGACTTTTTCCCCGTCCGGTAGAGACACATCTTGATGGCCAACACATCGGGGTCATTAGCTGCGACGTGGATAAAATCTACAACCGCTCCAAACGAGGAGTAGGGATGATGAAGCAGCACATCCTGCTTTTTAATCGCGTCGAAGATCGATTCTTTGTTCCGCAGCGCATGCGGCACAATCGCCTTGAGCGGTTTATCTTTTAGCTCCACTTTGTTGATGCCATAAAGCTCCATCAAATCAGGCACGTCCAATAGCCCGTCAATCTGGTAGACGTCGTCCCGCTCAATTCCCAGCGAATTTGTCAGGTACTCAACCATCTCGCTGGGCATCGACGATGACACTTCTAAACGCACTGGCAAGCCGAAGCGACGCTCGCGCAGCGACTCTTTTATGAGCGCCAACAAATCCGCACCTTTGTCATCGCGGAGTTCGACATCAGCATCGCGCGTGACGCGAAAAGTATGTCCCTTACTCAGGTTCATACTCGGAAATACAGAATGGATGTTTGCCTCGATTACTTCTTCCACGAGGGCAAACTTCAACTCTCCTGGAACCACCGGTATCAGACGCGGCACCACAGGCGGAACTTTTATTCGTACGAATCTTGCCTGATTTCCCAATGGCACTCCGGCGAAAGTATCTTCCGGGTTACTCTCAACGGTGAGACCAATATTGAGACTAAGGTTCGAGATGTAAGGAAAAGGGCGAGCTGGATCGACAGCCTGTGGAGTGAGCACCAGGAAAATATTTTTCATGAAGTACTGGGCGAGGCTGCGCTTTTCGTCGTCAGAAAGTGATGCGTATCGTGCAATGACTACGCCCTGAGACTCAAGCTCGGAAATCACCTCGTCGCGAAAACAGCGCGTATGCTCTTCCACGAGCGTGACAACGCGTTCCCGAATAACGGCGAGCTGATCCGGGGGCGTTAATTCGCCGGGCATGGGCCCAAGGTCTTCAATACCCAGCATCTCCTTGATACCGGAAACGCGTACCATGAAGAATTCATCGAGGTTGGAAGAAAACACCGAGAGGAACTTTAGCTTCTCGAGCGCGGGCGTTGATTTCTCCTTGGCTTCTTCGAGTACTCGTCTAAAGAACTCCAACTGGCACAAATCCCGGTTGAGTACAGACCAGGCAAAAAAACGTTTTGGCTTTGACTTTGATTGAGCCGGAAATTCGGATTGCATTAATTTATACCGCTTATCTGTGTAATCTGTGGATTGCTTTTAGTTTGAGCAGCGCGCGTCAATAATCATCCGTGCCTTGCGTTCAAACTCCGCAGCCCACTCTGCCGGAGGACGATCGCGTTCCGCATTTCGCGAAGCCTGGAAGACCCGAGTGATCGTTTTGTCGCGTTTCTCGGCGTCGAGTAGTCGTTGAAGTCCATCGGCCAACAACTGGCGACCACCTTCGCTGATGTTTGTGTCGCCGACGCTCTTAGCAGTCGTGGTACAACGTCCGCCATTCACCTCGATCGGATCCTTGCTACGCCACGCATCGAGTCTTGCTTTCTTTTCGCTGGATCTTGAAAAGCCAAAAGTCGATCCCATATCGCTGACATAAAACACCGCCTCGCCAGGCTCGCAGATCCGCGTGTTATCGCCGTTCTTTTTTGACTTCAGGCATGCGAACCTGTGGTTGTCAGTCTTGGTATCACCATGATCTATGAATCCAAGCCAGAGTTTGAACGCATCGATCTCTGCGCGCGGAGCGCCGCTCTGTAACAGCTTCTGAAGTGACTCGGCGAGGGAGCCTGAATCCTTGTTGTTGCAGTTCACGTCGATTCCCCTGGCGAGCGGAAGCTCCACACCCGCTGCCGGTTGAAACGGTGAGAAACTCGCGCCTTGAAAACTCCTGGTGAGACTCTTCTCGCAGTCAGGGCAAGTCACGTCGGCGACCCATTCGTCGTCAGCGAAGAAGCCGAGCGCTTTCGAAAAGCGTGACGACAAAAACTCGCCATAGATCTCGCCATTTCTTTTATCCATCGACTGGCCCTTGAAATGGGGCTTAACTTTATAACGGATAAGATTGCCCTCGTCGTCAGTCACGCCGGGAATTGAGCAATGAAATTTGGGCGTCGTGCCGGCGCCAGGTCTCTCGTCCTTATTCGCAACACAATTGATCGGCTTCGCCATCCCGTTCTCATCAACCAACAGCGCGGCGCGGCGTGGCCCCTTCTCGGGGTTATAACCAAGCACCGGGTCGTAACCCGGATCGGGTGCTCGGGAGACCCTGGCGCTCTGCTCAGCACGCGCTCGCTCTGCGGCGGTAAAGCAGGCCTGTTGAGCCCCGGTTGGGTGAACGAGAAAAAGTGTGGTGACAAGAATTAATAGAGGCGGGATCCACTTCCGAGACGGATTCTGCATTGTTTACCCTTGAGATTTTTTATGTTCAGTCTCCTCAAATTGCCTGACCGGAGATAACAAGATAGCACACAGAAGTAGCGATAACTCAAACGGTCGGTCGTGGTGGTAGTGTCCTAATCTGAGATCTGGAATTTATTTTGCAGGTTGCACCGGCAATCTTTCCTGTTGTGACAGCGCAACCGGAGCAGCCGATTTCGGTAGATTTCGGTTCTATCGGACTCGCGTTTTTAAGAGTCTTACTCTGAGGTTGTGGATTCTATCATCCACGAGCCGATTTATAAGGACATTCGCAAGGCGAGAGTAAGC
>JBKPJS010000360.1:0-3042 GCA_046730815.1 Acidobacteriota bacterium | reverse complement strand
AGCATCAGCACAACAACATGTTCGAAAGTATCCAAAAGTGTCTGCTGGTTTTCCATCGTCTCTCCTTCGGGTCACGTTGACTGAGAAATTGGGCCAGTTCTCTTACTGCCACTGTTTTCTCACCTTTGCAGAACCGGCAATATACATCTCCTCGCAGCCGTTGAGAAACAAACGCGCGGATTGTGTTCCAGTCCACTGAACTCGTAGATCAAATGCCAGTGGCAACAGTTATGAATCAAAGTGAAGAACCTGACAGTGGGTACTTTGATGGACCATACGCAGCTCTCATCCACAGCGGGGGCTTCTTCGTCTGGACGCTGATCGTTCTCGGCGTGAGCGGGGTCTTCTCCGTGATCCTCTCGGCGCGCGGACTGTGGGGCCTACGACGGGGTCAGTCGCGGTAGTAGTATCGTGACCATTTCAGGGCTTTCAATCTTTGTAGATTGAAGGCCCTTTTAGTTTTCGCGCAGTCTTGGTCGGAATAATTCGGCGGAGAAACAGCAAGGCTCCGAATGTGAACAGCAGCGCGGTCACGAACGCGTAGAAGAAACCGGGCGTGCTTCTTCCGGTTGCTCTCACCACAATCTCGTGCAGCACGTTTATGATTCCGAATAGGATGAGACACGCACCAGCAAGCTTATTCACGTCCATACACTTCTCCTCTGAGATTGGAGTTAACCGTTAGACAACTGATGTTCAGAAAGGTTCCCGCCTTTTAGATCGGTGATCACGATCTCGGAAGAGAGCGTCTTGTGAACAGGACACTTGTGTGCGATCTCCTGGAGTCGTGCCCGTTGTTCATCGGAGAGTTGTCCAGTGATAGTGACGGAGCGTTCGATGCGATGGACGTAGCCTTCTTTGGTCAGCAGGCATTCCTTACAGTCTTTGGAATGAATTCGGTTTTGCCGCAGACGAACTGTGACGCTTTCCAGTGGCCACTGTTTCCGGCGCGCGTAGAGAGTAACCGTCATCGAAATACAACTGCCCAGCGCGGCGAGCACCAACGTGTACGGATCAGGACCAGCATCTTCACCGCCCGCGTTGATCGGTTCATCGGTAGTGAATGTATGTCCCGCGCCGTAACGCACTTCGTTGCGCAGGTTTGTTTGAGAACTTACAACGACCTCACTCATGTCGTTTTACCTCCGGAAAGATATTTGGGGGACCACATTCTATCGCTTTGTGCTCTTTGTGCCTCTTTGTGGCTTCGCTTGCCGTGAACTCCAGCGCGCGGCTACACTCGCCGCGTTCCATCATAAGATCCAAATCGTCCGAGGCCTTTGATGAAGATTCACGAGTATCAGGGAAAAGAACTCTTAAGAAAGTATGGTGTGCCTGTTCCGCGCGGCATTGTGGCGCGCTCGCCTGAAGAGGCTTATCACGCCGCGAAAGAACTGGGTAGCGAGATAGTCGTGGTGAAAGCGCAGATTCATGCGGGCGGTCGTGGCAAGGGAGGCGGCGTAAAACTGGCGCGGAGTGCTGAAGAAGCACAGCAGCTTGCGCGGCAAATGCTCGGCATGAAACTAGTCACACATCAGACCGGCCCCGAAGGTCGCCAAGTGCGCGTGTTGCTGATCGAGGAAGGCTTGCCGATCGATAAAGAGTTCTATCTCGGCATCGTGCTCGACCGCGCCACCGGCCGGCAGGTGTTCATGGCCTCGTCGGCGGGCGGCATGGACATTGAAGAAGTCGCGGCGACCACACCGGAAAAGATCATGAAAGAGACGATCGATCCGTCTGTCGGCTTGCAGGCGTTTCAAGCGCGCAAGCTGGCGTTTGGTCTGGGCCTGCCGGGGACGCTCGTGGGCCAGGCAGTAAAGTTCATGCAGTCTCTCTATTCAGCTTACGAACAGATGGACGCATCGTTGGTCGAGATCAATCCGTTTCTGTTGACTAAAGACAACCGGCTCATCGCGCTCGACGCGAAGATCAACTTCGACGACAACGCTCTCTTCCGTCACAAGGAATTTCTTGACCTGCGCGATCTCAACGAAGAAGAGCCACTCGAGATCGAAGCGTCGAAGTTTGATCTCAACTACATCAAGCTCGACGGTAACATCGCCTGCATGGTTAACGGCGCCGGCCTCGCCATGGCAACAATGGATATCATCAAACTCGCCGGTGGCGAGCCGGCCAACTTTCTGGACGTCGGCGGCGGCGCATCGCAGGAAAGAGTTGAAGCGGCGTTTCGAATTCTTCTGGCAGATGAAAATGTAAAGGCCGTTTTGATCAATATCTTCGGCGGGATCGTGCGTTGCGACATGGTGGCGCGTGGAGTCGTGGAAGCGGCGCGAAATCTCGGCGTGAAAGTTCCGGTCGTCGTGCGTCTGGAAGGAACGAACGTCGAAGAAGGTCAACGCGTGATTCGAGATTCCGGTCTTAACTTCACAGTGGCTGACGGAATGAAAGACGCGGCCGAGAAAGTGGTCAGCCTGGCTGCGTAAGTGTCAACGCAGATTACGCAGATTCTGTGTAATCTGGGGATTGGTTCTCAAATGAACAGATCAACAGCACTCACCTGGATTATCCGCATTTGTCGTTACGGACTTGCAGCGCTGTTTCTGTTCACGGCAGTGGCAAAGCTCGCGATCATCAACGCGTTCGCGAAGAACATGGGTGAGTTGTTGAGCGCGTCGGGATTTAATTACGAAGGCTGGTCGTGGCCGGCGACGATCGTCGTGATCGTCGCCGAAATCGTCACTGCACTTTTTCTCATTGTGCCTCGTACAGTGCGGCTTGGCGCATTGTTTGCGGCAGTGTTACTGATCGGTTTTGCGGGCTACGCGCTGTATTACGTTTACGTGCTAAGCGGCGAGCCACTCGAGTGCGGTTGCTTTGGCGGCATCATCGCGAGTCAACTCGGTGTCAAGACTGCATTGAGGAACCTGGCGCTGCTGGTGCCCGCGCTCGTTGTGTGGTTTGGATATCGCAGAACCAGAATGGTGTCGCGATTGGAAGGAGTTTAACTTGGCGAACATTGAATTTTGGGGTGGTGTTGGTACTGTCACCGGATCGAAGTACCTCGTCAACACAAATAAGGCC
>JBKPJS010000359.1:0-5392 GCA_046730815.1 Acidobacteriota bacterium | reverse complement strand
TTTCCGTATAACGCGATGCAGTACTGCCTTGATGAAGCGGGCATACGAGTCGCCGATGTCGCGCATATCGGATTGTATTGGAAGCCCTGGGTGTTGCGTCATAAGGCGCTCCAGGCTCTGAAGTCCGCAGCCATCTCCCGCGATATGTTCAAGGCCCGCGTTGACCGGGGTATCGCACAGGTGGGCGAAAGCTATCTCGGTATGTTGCGGCACCCGCGCAGAATTCGAGAACACTTCGGCGACAGCGATTTCAAATTTCACTTTCTCGAACATCACCAGTGCCACGCCGCCAGCGCATTTTTCGTCTCGGGTTTCGATCAGGCAGCCATCATGACGTGGGACGGAACCGGGGAAGACACCACGACGTTGTTTTCCCACGGAGAGGATCGAAGTATTCGCCCGCTGAAAAGAATCAAGCTCCCTCACTCACTGGGCCAGTTCTATTCGGCCGTCACTAACTATCTCGGTTTTGACATGTTCGAAGGTGACGAGTGGAAAGTAATGGGACTCGCTGCCTACGGTAAGCCTGAATACTACGATTTTTTTGCGAAGCGGGTGCTCTCGGTAAATGGCAATCACGATTTTCGAGTAGACATCCGTGTATTGGACCATCATCTCGCGAAGTATTACCAGTTCAGCGAAGCATTGACGAGCGCACTCGGTCCGGCGCGAGCTAGAGGCGAGGAGCTCGTTCAAAAGCACTGGAACATCGCCGCCAGCGCACAGAAAGTTCTGGAAGACACCGGGCTTCATTTGCTTTCCGGGCTCTATGAACAAACTGGCAGCGAGAACCTTTGTATAGCTGGAGGTGTCGCTTTCAACTCTGTCATGAACGGCCGCATCATGACCGAAACGCCCTTCAAACGATTCTTTATTCAACCGGCCGCTGGTGACGCGGGTTGTTCTCTGGGCGCCGCACTCCTCGTTTGGCACAGTCGATTAAACCGGCCGCGAGAGTTCCGCATGGAACACGCTTACTATGGTCCAGGCTTCAGCTCTGAAGACTGCGCCACGGCTTTGCGCGCCGCGGGCTTACAATTTCAAACACTACCTGACGAACAGATGCTCCCGCGAGTCGCCGCAATGCTGGCCGACGGCGCAATCGTAGGCTGGTTTCAGGGACGCATGGAGTTTGGCCCGCGCGCACTGGGTAACCGCAGTTTCATCGCGGATCCGCGCCGCTCGGACATGCGTGAGTTGCTAAACAAAAAGGTGAAGCTGCGTGAATGGTTTAGACCGTTGGCGCCGTCTATGTTGGAAGAGGCCGCCGAGGGACTGTTTGGACACGCGCATTACGATCCTTTTATGATCACGGTGCTAAATGTCCTCGAGGAAAAACGCGCGGGCATACCTGCTGTAGTTCACGTGGATGGCACTGCACGACCGCAAACCGTAAGCCGTCATATCAATCCACGATACTGGCAGCTCATTAGCGAGTTTGAAAAGTTAACCGGAGTGCCGTTGCTGCTCAATACTTCATTTAACGTACAGGAACCAATCGTTCTCTCTCCGGAAGACGCGATCAAGACTTTTAATCGCGCGAGCTTCGACGCGTTGGTATTGGAGAATCATCTCGTCGTACGAAGAAGACCATCGACAGATTACGCAAATTAATCTGTGAAGTGCTTGTAAATACAAATGAAGGTCCTGTTAGCAATTTCGTATTTGATCGTTTGCGCTGTTGTCGTATTCACGGTGCCTACGATAGTTACGGCTTACCCTGATTATGGCTATTACACGATCTTCGAATCGGCTCAGGCGATATTGTTTTGCCTGCTTCTCGCTGCCGTTGTGGGCTACTTCATCTATAGAAACAAAGATGAGGGATCTTTCCTGCTACAGCTCTTTGCCTGGGCCCTGCTGCTGAGACTGATTGTTGCCACAGGCATCTTTATATATAACGCGCAGGAATTTTTTGGCGGAGATGCTATTACTTACGACTTTTTTGGCTGGGTTCAGATGAAGGCGTGGCAGGGAGATGCTTACTATAAAGCTCTCGTCAATCAGTTCGTTGGAGGACAAGCGTCTGCGTGGGGAATGGTCAACATGGTGGCGGTTGTGTACTCAGTAATTGGACGCAACAGCCTGGCGATACAGTTCGTCAATTCCATCATCGGCGCGGCGACGGCGGTTCTGGTCTATAACTGTGCGCAGCACGTTTATAAAAACGTTCGCGTAGCGAAAATAGCGGCTGTTTGTGTCGCGTTTTTCCCGTCTCTGGTCCTGTGGTCCGCGCAGGGGTTGAAGGATGCACCGATAGTTTTCTTCCTCGTATTGGCGATACTTGCAAGCCTCCGTCTCAGTGAAAAACTATCCCTGAAGCATGCAGCGCTACTCATCATCGCGTTGTTTTCAATTCTCAGTTTACGATTTTATGTGTTCTATATGATCACCGCGGCCATAGGCGGCGGGTTTGTTATTGGTTTGCAGAAGATCACACCCACGAATTTTTTGCGCCAGTTTATTGTCATCGCTTTAGTGGGTGTGTCTCTCACGTATCTAGGTGTGACTCGTTACGCTAATTTGCAGTTTGGTCGTTATGCCACGTTGGAAGCAATGCAAAGGAGCCGTGCTGATCTCGCGCGTGCTGGATCCGGTTTTGGGCAGGAGGTGGATGTATCGACGACGGAAGGCGCGATTTCAACCATACCGATAGGACTGGTCTATCTGCTGTTCGCGCCGTTCCCGTGGCAACTCGCTTCCTTGCGACAGAGCATTACTCTTCCGGAGATGATCATCTGGTGGCTATCATTTCCCTTACTGGTGCTGGGCATTTGGTATTCAATCAGGTACCGCTTACGCCAAATCTCACCAATTCTGATTTTCACGACGATGCTTTCCATAGCGTATTCGGTATTTCAGGGAAACGTAGGCACGGCTTATCGCCAGCGCGCGCAGTTGCTGGTGTTTTATTTTGTGTTTGTCGCAGTCGGCTTTGTCTTGATTAAAGAAAAGAAAGAAGAGCGAGACAGGCAGGTGCAAGCCGCGAGACGTCCAGGTCCGCCGTTCTTGATTCCGACTTTACCCACACGCGATCGCGTAGATACGTGAAGATCTCACCCCTTTGTCAACCAACCACTGAGCGGGATACAAGATACAAAGTAAGATTGTGCCTTTGTGCTTTTGTGGTTAATCTTTCTTGGCCCTAATATACGTGACTGTAAACCAATATGTGTGGAATCGTAGGCATCGTTCGAAACGACGGCAGACCGGTTGACGAGCAGTTATTGTCGCGGATGAATAACGCGATTCGTCATCGCGGTCCCGACGACGATGGTTTCTACATCAACGGATCAGTCGGTCTCGCCATGCGCCGCCTCGCCATCATAGACCTCAAAGGCGGAGCACAGCCGATTCACAACCAGGACCGCAGCTCATGGATAGTCTTCAACGGCGAGATTTACAACTATCTCGAACTGCGCGAGAAGTTGGAAAAACTGGGCCACACGTTCTACACCAATAGCGACACCGAAGCCATCGTTCACGCTTACGATCAATTCGGCGTTGACTGCCCCAAACACCTTCGCGGAATGTTTGCCTTTGCGATTTGGAACGAAAGAAGTCAGGAACTGTTTCTCGGCCGCGATCGCGTCGGTAAAAAGCCGCTGCTGTATTCACAGGTAAACGGGCAGTTGATCTTTGCTTCAGAGTTCAGCGCGCTCCTGCTCCATCCCGACGTGAGTCGAGACATTCAACCGGAGGCGCTCGACTACTATCTTTCGTTCATGTGCATCCCTGCACCTCTGACTGCTTACCGCGCGATTCGAAAGCTCGAGCCCGGACACTGGCTCCGTTGGCGTAAAGGTGAAGTCGAGGTGCAGCGTTACTGGCAACCTGATTTCACTAAGAAACTCGAGATCAGCGAGGAAGAAGCGGGCGAACGAACGGTTGAGATTCTGCGAGATGCTGTCCGCGTGCGCTTGATGTCGGAAGTGCCGCTCGGTGCTTTTCTTTCAGGAGGCATTGACTCGAGTGCGGTCGTGGCACTCATGAGCCAGGAGTCGAGCGAGCGAGTCAAAACATTCTCGATCGGTTTTGACGAACAGGACTTCAGCGAACTCCATCACGCACGGCGCATCGCCGAACACGTTGGCGCTGAACATCACGAGTTTATCGTGCGGCCTGATGCTCTCGAGGTGTTGCCAACGTTGGTCGAACATTATGGCGAGCCTTACGCGGATTCATCCGCGGTGCCCACGTATTACGTTGCCAAAGAAACTCGCAAGCACGTCACCGTTGCTCTAAATGGTGATGGCGGCGACGAATCGTTTGCTGGTTACGAGCGATACCTCGCCATGGGACTGACGGAAAAGTACCGCAGGGTCCCATCGTTCCTGCGCGAATCGGTGATTAAGGAAACGGTGAACCTGATTCCGAACTCGCCGCTGAAGCGCAGCAGAATCAAATCGGCCAAGCGTTTGCTCGAGGTTGTTTCGCTGCCCCGCGTCGATCGCTACACGCGCTGGGTGAGCGTCTTCAACGAAGAAACCAAACAGCCACTCTATTCCGATTCCTTTCGGGAACAAACGCGGGCGGCTAATGCGACGGGACTGTTGGCAGAGTGGTTCAAGCGCGCCAATGGTATCGGCGTTCTCGATGCAATGCTTTTGACGGACCAGATGACTTACTTACCAAACGATCTACTGGTGAAAGTCGACATAGCGGCGATGGCTGTTTCACTCGAAGCACGCTCACCGTTTCTCGATCATCATGTCATCGAGTTTGCCGCGAGTTTGCCTCAGAACCTCAAGCTGCGAGGACTGACGAGCAAGTATCTGCTGAAAAAAGTGTTGCGCAAGTTGCTGCCAAGCGAGAACCTCAATCGACGGAAAATGGGTTTTGGAGTTCCCGTCGGCCACTGGTTTCGTGGCAAGATGCAGCCGTTTCTTCGTGAAGTTGTTCTCTCGGAAAAAGCTTTACGAAGAGGATTGTTCAAGCCGGAATGGGTCAGGCAGTTGATTGAATTACACACGCGTGGCGAACGCGATTACTCGCAACAACTGTGGACTCTGTTGATGCTCGAATTGTGGTTTAGCCACTTTATTGATTAGCCACAAAAAGGCACAAACAACACAAACGATTAAGAGAAAAACTCATTTGTGGTTTTTGGTGCTTCTTTGTGGCCTCTGGAGGAATAACTTGAAGGGTGTCGTATTAGCTGGTGGGTTAGGGACGAGACTGCGTCCGCTAACCTCCGTGACGAACAAACATCTGCTGCCGGTCTACAACCAGCCGATGATCTTTTAACCCATTCAGACACTCTTGAATGCGGGTATCACCGATATCATGGTCGTCACGGGTGGGAACTCCGCTGGGGACTTCCTGCGCCTGTTGGGTAACGGTAAAGCGTTCGGTCTCAAGCACCTGAACTACACGTACCAGGCAGGCGAGG
>JBKPJS010000358.1:0-16065 GCA_046730815.1 Acidobacteriota bacterium | reverse complement strand
CTACTGCCTTCCTTGACGCGTTCGATCAGACTGCGATCGTCCTTTTCGCCGGTCGTCAGTTGCTTTGTCTCTTTTGGATCAGGAGTATCTGCCACGGCTTAAACCCTGATAAATGCGCCATCGTCGTCAAACTCGCTCTTCTCGCCTTTTGGCCACTCGTAAAGCGTGCCGACATCCACCACAATCTGTCCTTCCGCGTCGAGCGCTACTTTCGCGCGATCCATCGGTCGCGGCGCCGGTCCTTCAAAGTTGATTCCCTCGCTGTCGTAGCCACTGCCATGACACGGACACTTAAACTTGTTTTCGCTCGCCTTCCAGTCGGGAGTGCAGCCGAGATGGGTGCACCGCGCGTAGATGACGAAGAGTCGATCGGATGTCCTTGTTACCCAGATGCGATACTGCTGCTGCCACTTCGTGTCCACGCCGAGGGCGTAATCACTCGGCGACCCGATGCGAAATGTGCTGGAAGGTTCGAGAATCGAACGCGGCAGGAAGAACCGGACGAACATCAGGAAGAACGTAATGAGCGACCCGGCGACGGTGGCCCACACGATGCGCCGTCGCATCTTGTTCACTGGAGGATCGGAACTGGTTTCCACCACCGCAGCGGCAGGAGCCGCCGGTTTCGCCGGAGCAGCAGCTCGCGGCGCCGGCGTAGTAACAGCCGTCGTACCTACACTCGGGGCGGACAATTGATCGGCTTGACTATCCAAGTCCAAACCTCCGTCGGATCAAATGCGAATGGCCGGGTATTGCGACTTTCTTCCGTGGGTACACTTCGACTTTACTAGCAGAGTGCAAACTATACAATTCCCCCTCTTACAGGGATTACTCTCTGCGCAGCAGAACGAATTATTTGCTTAAACATGAAGAGCGCCGCACCTAACACAACTAAGAAAAAATATAATATGGGGTTCGGCGCGTTATTTATACCTAATTTCTTAATTCTCTGGCAAGCAGTTCTTAAGGAGTAGTTAATGTCGAAAGCTCATGTGATCCTTTATTCGCGTCCGGGATGTCACCTTTGCGACGAAGCCAAAGCGGCGATTCAAAACGCCGGTTGCAGTGACAGCTTTACACTCGAAGAGATCAACATCGAATCTGATCGCGAGCTACTCAGAAAATATCAGTACGACATTCCCGTGATCGCAATCGACGGTGTTGAAAGCTTCATACATCGCGTCGATCCGAGGGAATTTAGAACGCGGATCAAACGGATAAGAATCCGATTTAAATCCGTGTAATCCGCGGTTAAAAATGAGCTTCCTGGCGGAGCACTTCGATGGATTCGTAAAGCCGGAGGCGCTCGGATTCGCTGGTTGATTGCCTGTAAGCCATGACTAGGTCTTTCAGTCCTGCCAGTTCCCTGTACAAGCCGGCGTTTTCGATTGGCGGCGTCAAATAAGAGATCAACTCGGCGTAGGAGCGTCGCTTGGCGATGGAGCCTTCGGAAGGATTGTTGACACTGTAGACGTAAAAGTTCGGCAGCTCGTCGATTAGTCGATCCGGCCAGCATTCACCGGAGAGTCCAATCTGTTTGCCGGGCATGAATTCCAGCGCGCCGTGCGTGCCGAAGTGGATGACGCCATCAGCATTCAACACCTTCGAAAGATACGTGTAGAACGCCATGAACCCATGATGCGGCGAGCCACTGCGCGCCATCATCAAGCGCATCGGATCTCCTTCAAAACCGAAAGTTGGCTGCACGCCGATGAAGACATTGCCCAACGTCAAACCCTGTATCAGAAACTGGCCGCCATTAGAATTTATCGATCCCGGCGCTGCTCCCCAATCACGCTCAACCTCGCGAACATAAGGACACAGTCGCCGGTATTCCTGAACACTCATCTGGTAGGCAACGTTAGCTGCCGCGCCAAACTGTTCAGAGTTGCCGGCCAGCAATTTCTCTCTTAAATCATCCGCAGATTCAGGAAGCTCGACTCGATAACCTTCATCGCGCAGTTTCTGCAACACGTCAAACACGCCTGGAAACACGTCGAGGTCGGCAGCGGTGCCGATGTTTCCTTTGTTTGGTGGAAAACAAAACAGAACGATCGCGAGCTTGATTCGATCGCGAGGAGCGGTTTGCAAAGTGTTCCAACGGCGCAGGCGCCGGGCGAGTCGGAGGCATCGGTCTTCGAGCGCGACAGGTTCTTGCCCGCGCGCGGGAATGCCACCGTAGACGAACGGCTCCGTGGCGCCGTCGATCTCCGGTATCGCGATCTGCATGCCCGCCTGGACTGGATTCAACCCGGTTTGAGAATCGTTCCACGCTTCGATCGTCTGCGTGTCGAGACTCACGGCCGAGCGATATGGAAGATTCAGCTCGCGCAAGAACTCGGATGCGGCGACGCTATCGTTCATTGCAGGGCCGCCCACGAAACTGAAGCCGGTTAAAGAAACAATTTGGCTGACGCGCTTCGTTCCATTTTGGATGAAGAACTTTGAAACCGCCTCACGGTTGTCCATCAGCGTTGCAATCGCGGGAATCACGCTCAAACCTTCAGCTTCGATTGCGCGGATGAGTGCGTCGTAGTGCCGCGTGGTTTTGCTGACGACCTGCGGGCGCATCAACAACAACCCGATCGTCGATTTCGGATCGAGAGTCTTTTGATACCACTTCCGATACGCGGCGAAAGATTCAAATAACGAGGTGGCGGCTGGATGATAAATCGCCACTGAGGGCATCTGTTCGGGCTTCGGAACACGAACATTCTTCAGGCGTTTGTCTTCAACGTAATGCACCAGCGAATAAAGCAGCATCGACTGAATGTTCGCGGGCGTCGGCTGGAGGAAGTAGCAGAATAAATACAAATAATGCTTTGCATCCGTTAACGCTCCTGCGGTGGGCACAAACTTGAGGATTCCGGGCAGGCGATCGACCATCTTTAAATACTGGCCGTGACCTCGGTTCGATTTACCACGCCTCGCTTGGCTGCCGATCCACGATCCAACCGATCGTAATAACGTTCCCGCTTTGCCTCTTTCCCTCTTCCCCGCGAGCGTGTTGACATTCAGTCGCCCCATGCGAGTGCGGCGCATTAGCTCGGGCATGCAATTGATTACTACAACACCATCGTGGCGATCTTTAAATCGCTCGAGCGCGGCCACCAGGCGCGACGCGTTCTCGCCATCCATCACGTGTATGACAAAAACAACATTCGCCTTGGCGAGGTCTTGCTCAAGGTCGAGCCACTCACGATCGGTGAGGGGCGAGCCGAAGTTGTAGGCAGCCACACGCAGGCTGAGATTGTGCGCACGATTGATCTCTCGCTCCGCGTTCTTAAGCGGCGCCAATAAACTCGAGCCAACGTAGAGAACCGTGATATTCATACACTAACCACGGATTGACACGGATAAAATCCGTGGATTTGATCCGTGTAATCCGTGGTTAAATAACTCCTTCGAGCTGGTCTTCGAGGTTGCGACTGATCTCGCGCAGCTTTTCCAAAACGCTCTCGTCAACATCCCAGTACCCACGACCATTTGCTTCCAATAAGCGTTGGGCCATCGAGTGCGCGGAGTGCGGATTCAAATCGCGCAAGCGATCGAGCATCGAGTCGTCAAACAAAAACGTATTCGCTACCTCCGAGTAGATCCAATCGTCAACTGCATCCGCGGTGGCGCTCCAGCCGAACGTGTTCGACACGTGGTTCTCAATCTCCGCCACACCACGAAAGCCATGCTTCAGCATTCCCTCGTACCACTTGGGATTCAACGTCTTGGCGCGCGTCTCTAGACGCACGGTCTCTTCGAGCGAGCGAATCTTCACCTCGCGCGAAAGACTATCCGACAAATAGATCGCCGGTCGCGCCTGCGCTCTTTTCTCCACCGCCTTCGACACGCCACCGAGGTATTCGAAGTAATGGTCCACGTCCGTCAGTCCAATTTCGAACGTATCGATGTTTTGGTAAGTCGCTTCAACTCGCGACAGCGCACGGTCCATCGCAACGCGCGCTTCCCTGCCCTCGATTGCACGGCCCTTCGAGTCGCGGCCATATGCAAAACATTTCCGCGTGACAAAGAGATCGCCGAGTGTGTCTTCGCGTTCCCACTGCGAATCCATCACCATGAAGTTTACGTTCGTGCCGTAGTTACCAGGCGCATTTGAAAAGACACGAACCGCGGCATCGTCCACGTCACAAGCATCGTGCTCGACCTGCTGCAACACGTGCTTGCGCACGTAGTTCATTTCCAATGGCTCATCAAGCTGCGCCACGAGGCGAACTGCTTTATCGAGCAACTGCACCGTCGGACTGAACAAATCCCGAAAGATTCCCGACACTGTCATCACGACGTCGATTCGCGGCCGGCCAAGCTCAGCCAAGGTAATCGCCTCGACGTTGGTGGTGCGATTCAAAGCGTCGCGAACCGGGCGCGTGCCGAGCAGCCACAGCGCCTGCGCCACACCTTCGCCTTGTGTCTTAATGTTATCGAGTCCCCAGAGGACGAGGGCCATCGCTTCCGGGTAGCGCCCGTTCTCCTTTTGATAACGATCGAGCAGACTGTTCGCGACGTGTTCGCTGCGAGCGTAGGCGGCCGCCGAAGGCACGCCGTAAGGATTGATCGCGTGAGTGTTTCTTCCGGTTGGCAGGATATCAGGATTTTGAACGATGTCTGCGCCCGGGCCCGGCTCAACAAACTCGCCGCGCAACGCGCGCACGAGTGAATCGAGCTCGTTGTTTGTTTGCAGCTTAGTCGACACGTTTTCAAGTAGGGTGAAGACCGGGCGCGTTGACTCCGCATTAATCCCTTGTGCTTCCAGCAGTTGCACTGCCGCGTCCATGCCGTTTGCGACAAACTCGCGCACAGCCATGTCAACTAGCGCTTCCGGAAGCGCGCGCACCCCTGCTTCAGGCCGATCAAACGATGCGATGATTTTGAGCAGGTCCGTTTTTTCGCCAGCGGATGAAGGTCGTCCGAAGACGTGCAGACCTGTAGGGATCAATCGCTGCTCAATCTCCAGCAACTGTTCATAAAGCGCGAACACCCGCGCATCCCGCTCGTCTGGTATTTTATACATCCTAAAGTTTATCCACAGATTACACAGATCCCATCTGTGTAATCTGTGGATGAGTGAGTTTTACGAAGCGCGCATGCAGGATATGCGCGAGACGGCGTGTCTCTTCACTCGATTCGAATTCCTTTTGCGTATCGACGACTACCACACGCGTCTTCGTTCGATGCAGCGCAACGGTCAGTTCTCGCAGCTCCGACTCAATCTTCACTTGCCGGAACGCTCGCAGGTTCAGGCCGCCGCGTCTGAGAGGCACATTCGAGCGCCCATCAGTGAACAGCAATACCACCGTCTCACCGAATTTGCCTCCCACGAGCTGCAACAACTCAATCGTCGTCACCAACCCCAACGCGAGCGGCGTGCTTCCTCCCATCCGCAACGAATCCAGCACGCGCCGCGCACGCAAAATACTTCGCGACGGAGGCAGATCGACATTCGCTGTCGTCCCATGAAACGAAACGATCGCCACGCTATCGCGATTCAGATATGACTTCCGCAGCAGCTTCAGAAGCGTGCTCTTCGCGCGCGCAATGCGGTTGGCGGCCATGCTACCCGACGAGTCAATGGCGAACACAAACAGAGTTCCCTGCTTATGCTTCAGCAGCTTGTAACGTAGCGCGCGCGAATGAACAGGCGTGAGCGCTCCGCCCTCAAAAGCAACAGCACGCAATGTCGCATCGACGGCAATTCTCGCGCCCGCGCTCCTGAAATTAACGGCGCGCGTGTACCGGCCGCGCTGTTGGACCAACGCAGCCTTTCCTCCGCTTGCACGACGGCTTAACGAGCGCGACTTGTCGGCACGATCTTTCGATCGCAACTGTTCGTCGAGCTTCACTTCGCCCGACTTCCGCTCGACAGCCGGTGGCGACAGCACGTCGGCATTGTTGGGCCGTGAGCTGCTTCCCGAGGCTGAACGGCGCTGGCGCGGCGCGTCTTTGTTTCCCTTGCCCGGGCGGTCCAGGTTCTGAGTATCGCCGCCGCCATTCCCGCCCGCCTGTTGGGGTGGGGCTTGACTCGGAAACACTTCGTCCACTGCCTGTTGAATTTGTTCGCTGGTGGCCGTCTCGTCCAATGCATCGCGACGCAGGCGATGTCGCAAAGACATTGCCGAGACTTGCTTCACATGATTCTCAGTCACTGTGCGGCGTCCTTCGAACGCCGCCAACGCACGCGCCGCTCGCATGATCGTCAGTTCACCACGATGCCCATCAACTTTAAGATCGGCACACAGTTGCGCGGTCTTCTCGAGCACGGGCCGTTCGACAGCGATCTTGCCAAGGTTCGCGCGCGCACGGGTTATCCGCTTTCGCAAAACAGCTTGATCGCCAGCAAAAGATTCGCAGAACGCTTCCCGGTTTCGATCGTAGCCGTCGCGTCGCTCGATGATGTCGATTCGATTCTGGAGGTAGTTTTCTGTTTTGACTTCAGCATGCAGCCCGAAACGATCCAACAGTTGCGGGCGAAGCTCCCCTTCTTCAGGATTGCCCGAGCCGATCAATACGAAACTCGCCGGATGCGCTACCGAAACTCCTTCGCGCTCAACCTTGTTTCTGCCCGTGACCGCAACGTCCAGCAACAGATCGACGAGATGATCTTCAAGCAAGTTCACTTCGTCGATATAAAGAAAGCCGCGATTCGCGCGAGCCAGTAAGCCTGGGTCGAAAGCTTTTTGACCCGCGGACAGCGCGCGTTCGATGTCGATGGTCCCGCAAACTCGATCTTCAGTGGCGCCCAAAGGAAGTTCCACAACCGGCACAGGTACAAGCTTCGACTTGAGTGAACCGCGCTCGCGGCATTGTTCGCACGGATCGTCCGGATCACAGTTATAAGGACATCCTTCGACGACGGCGATCTGCGGTAACAGATCCGCCAGTGCTCGAACGGCCGTGGACTTTCCCGTACCTCTATGACCCATGATCAAAACGCCGCCGATTAATGGATCGACGACGTTGAGAAGCAAGCCAAGCTTCATCTCCTCCTGGCCGACAATGGCGGTGAAGGGATAGGTTTTATTGTTCTGTTTGTTCACGGATTACACAGATTACCTGATTTAAGAATTCTGTGAAATCCGCGGACATAATTTTCTTGACTTTGCTCTGAAACGAGACTAGAGTGCGGGCCTCCCGACTACATAGCTTGCCCAGCTAATTCGATTTACTATTCGAGCAGAGACCCTTTTTCCTCTGCCCTCTCTCTCACAACTAGGGTTTGCCCTGGTTTCTTCTTCTGTGAGGGGACTGATAACTCCTGTCGCTACCCCCGCGGCTTGAGCTGCCTCTGCAACTCCCAGTCAAGCAGGGTTTTCCACATAGGCAGAACCGTGCAGTTTGCCGACGGGTGAACTGTAAGTTTTGTTTCGCAACCCGTTTGTAGCTCCTAGGAGGTCAAAGTCAAAAATGAGGAAAGTTCTACCCATCCTAACTCTAATCTTGTTCGCGGTGGCGCTCGTGGTACCCTTGAGCTCGCCTCAAACCGTCGAAAGTCAAACGGCCACTGAAGCACCCACCACCGATAATGACGCCAAAACCGATGACCTTTTTAATGGCTTCGGCGTTAAGGGCACACCGATCGATGAATGCGGGGCACCGGCAGTAGCACCCACCGCACGCGGTAATGGAAGGTTTGAAGACAATAAGTTCATATTTTCTGAACGCGAAAACGTCGACGACGGTCTTGGACCAACTTACAACGATGTAGGCTGCGTTGAATGTCACCAGTCAGTCGATGTCGGAGCATTTGGCCAGCAAATGGAATTCAGGGCTGGTCACATTTCTAACGGAGCATTCGTCGACGCACCCGGCGGACAATTGATTCACGCTCGGGGAACGGATTCCGATATCGTCGAGCACATTTCGACGGCGGAGACCGTCAAGGCATTCCGTGTCGTAACCAGCACCCTGGGCGACGGCTTCGTCGAGTGTCTGGCCAATGCGACACTTGAAAACAACGTCGCGAATCAGCCACTCGCACAACGTGGAACTCTCACCAACGTGCCCGTCACCGAGGCGAACAATGCGCTTCGCCACGGCCGGTTCGGCTGGAAGGCCCAACAGGCGAGCCTGCTCTCATTCGCCGGTGATGCTTATCTCAACGAGATGGGAATCACCAACCCCTTCGACGGTTTCGGTGGCAGGAGTTCAAGCGCCGCAGATGCGGGAACACATGAGAACCCCGCGAGCACGGCTGAAGGCGTCATTAACGTAACGTTCCCATCACCTTTCGATCCGGTTCAGGATCCAGAGGATGATGGAGACGACGTGTTGGCTTTCGCCGACTTCATGGCTGCGACGCGCGCTCCGGGTCGGCAAAACCCGATTCCAGCGGCCGCCACCCGAGGCGATTCGCTGTTCAATAGTGTCGGTTGCAACGTTTGCCACACGCGGACTCTCGTGACTGCTGCTCCAGGAACCTCCATCAATGGCGGAGCGTTCACGGTGCCGACAGCTCTCGGAAACAAGATCATCCACCCGTTCAGCGATTTTGCTTTGCATAATATCGGCACGGGTGATGGAATTGTTCAAAACGCAGGACAGAGCTCAGCCAATCAAATGCGCACGGCGCCGCTTTGGGGCATTCGTGGACGCAACAGGCTGATGCACGAGGGCCTCAACATCACCATTTTCGATTCGATTCAACTACACGCCGGCCAGGCAACGACGGCCCGAAATAACTTTAATGCTTTGACGGCGGCGCAGAGAAACGATCTAATTGCATTCGTGCTTTCGTTGTAACCTACGACGGCCGAACTGACGAGGCACTATCCCGAAGCTCGCCGGAGACTATCCGGCGGGCTTCGGTTTCGTTCAACTAATCTCATAAACAGGGGTAAAACGATCATGACACGGACCGGGATCTGGTTACTGACCGTTTCATTATCAGTGACGTTTTTGGTTGCCGCATGCAACTCGACGTCTAAGCGCGTAGTAGCGGAACAGCCACCCGCCTATCAGCCCACGCCGGAAGCGACACCAGTGCGCATAGCTGTTGCGCAGGCGGCGAAATTATCTGAAGTGCAGGAAGCAGTAAAACGAGTTTTCAAGGATGCGGCGGTTGTCCATACGAATTACAACCCAAGCTTTCTCGCAGGCGACTTCAATGGCGATGCTTCGCAGGACATTGCAGTAATTCTTAAGCCCAACAATCTTGAAAAGTTGAATGAAGAGTATCCGCCCTGGCTGGTGCGAGAGCCGCGCTCCAGGAACGCTCCGAGGGCGCCACTGAAGATCGAGAAAGACGAAGTCCTTCTTGCCGTGATTCACGGATACGGCACGAACGACTGGCGTGATCCGGAAGCGACACAAACTTTTGTCCTCAAGAATGTTGTCGGAAATGATCTGCGAGTACATACCGGGAAAGAGTTTGTGAGCGCCAACAGCGGAAGAAAGTTACCAAAGCCTCAGGGCGATTTAATCGGAGAAACGCTCAACGGCACTCAGGGTTATCTTTATTACGCCGTCTCTACCTATTCCTGGTACGACCCGAAGACCTTCGACGGCGAGCCGCCGGCGCCTGGGATGTTCCATAAACCTCGGGTTCAAAGAGCCCATGCGCAAAAGGCTCCGGAAGTCGCGATGATCACGGCTGAAGAGCTTAAGGCGAAGTTAGCCAACAATGAGCCGGTCACGATAATTGACGTGCGCAGCTCCGAGGGTTTTGCCACCAGCACAACTACCATCAAGGGCTCCACGCACTTCAAGGTGAGAAAACTCAAGGCGCGCCTGGCTTTTCCGCCGCTGAAAGATCTCCCGCGCGATCGAGAGGTCGTTACTTATTGCGCTTGTCCGAAAGATCAGTCGAGCATCGCTGCGGCACAGATTCTTCAATCCAGCGGTTTCACGCGCGTGAGAGTTTTGCAGGGTGGCTGGAACGAGTGGTTGCGAGTGAATGGCCCTGTGCAACCAAAACCGAAGGGCTAGGTTTACAGGATTTGCATGATTTATCAGGATTAACATGTAAATCATGTCTCATCCTGTTAATCCTGTAAAAGATAATCGTCGAATGCGTTTCCGCGAAAACTCAAATACAATGACCGGCCGGAGGGCAAGCAACAATATTAGAGGTCAGTAAGCTCGGCTGCGTGCGCGGAGATCGCAGGCTCTTTAGCGGACTCGACTTTTCTGTGTCTCCCGGGACTTTCGTCCAGCTCACCGGACCAAACGGCAGCGGCAAAACCAGTTTGCTCCGGATCTTGTGCGGACTCCTCGCTCCTGCCGAAGGGCAGGTCACGTGGCAAGGTGCGAACATTCGCTCGTTAGGTGAGGAATATTTCACGTCCGTCACGTACCTTGGCCATCGTCACGGAGTGAAGGACGAGCTCAGCGCGGTTGAAAACCTGAGAATCTCGAACGCCTTAAACGGCATCGCAGTCAGTAAAGATCGCGCTCGCGACGTGCTGCAACAAATGGGTCTTGCTGGTCGTGAGCTGCTTCCGGCACGACTCTTGTCAGAAGGTCAACGAAGAAGAGTTGCGCTGGCGCGACTGCTTGTCTGCGACACAAAGCTTTGGCTGCTGGATGAGGTGATGACCTCGTTGGACAAAGGCGCCGTCGCCCTTGTTAGATCTTTGATTGAAAACCATCTGGCTGCCGGGGGTATTGCGATCTGCGCAACGCATCAGGAGTTAGAGTTGTCAGCCCCGACCAAACGACTAGAACTCGCAACGTGAACGCACCTTCGAGCTTATCGATGTTGCGCTGGATCGTTTGGCGCGATCTGATGCTGGCCTGGCGTCGTCGCGCCGACATGCTGTCGACGGTCTTCTTCTTTGTGATCGTGGTCAGTTTGTTTCCCCTCGGCATTGGACCGGAGACCCAGTTGCTGCGAACAATCGCGCCCGGCGTTGTTTGGGTAGCCGCGCTGCTGGCCTCGATGCTTTCGCTCGGAAGGTTGTTTGCGAATGATTATCACGACGGCACGTTGGAGCAGTTGCTATTAACGCCACAGCCGCTGTTTTTAGTCGTGCTGGGAAAGACTTTGGCGCACTGGATCGTCGCGGAAGTGCCGTTGGTTTTGATCGCGCCGCTCGTAGGAGTGCAATTCGATCTCAGCCGGGAAACTTTGTGGATTCTCTTCGCGAGTTTGTTGTTGGGCACCCCAGTGCTGAGTTTGATTGGATCGGTTGGAGCAGCGTTGACGCTTGGACTGCGTGGCGGCGGGGTGTTGATTTCAATACTCGTATTGCCGCTCTACATTCCGGCACTGATCTTTGGGGCGGGCGCGGTTGAAGCGAGCATCATGGGAACGAGCCCAACGCCGCATCTTTATCTGCTCGGAGCGTTTGCGATCGTGTCGCTGCTCTTCTCGCCGTGGGCCACGGCGGCAGCATTGCGAATATCTTTAGAATAGGGGTACAGAATTAACAAGCTGTTTCAAGATTTACCAGGATCCGATCTTGTAAATCATGAAAATCTTGCAAATCCTGTCTAAATATGAACATCTACAAATACGCATCACCTGCCACGTTCTACCCGCTCGCGGGAAAGATGATTCCGTGGTTCGCGATTCCCGCGGCGTTGTTGTTCGCTACCGGTTTGTACGTCGGTTTCTTCGTCGCCCCAACCGACTTCCAGCAGGGCGATGCCTACCGGATCATGTTTATTCACGTGCCCGCAGCGTGGATGGGAATGTTTCTCTACGTGCTGATGGCGATTTACGCCGGCATCGGTTGGGCGTTCAACGCGCGGCTTTCGTCGATGATGGCGTCGTCCATCGCGATCACCGGCGCGATGTTTACTTTAATCTCGCTCGTGACCGGCGCATTTTGGGGTAAACCAACCTGGGGCACCTGGTGGGTTTGGGACGCGCGCATGACGTCCACTTTGATCCTGCTTTTTCTTTATATAGGATTCATCTCTCTGCAAGCGGCAATTGACGATCCGCGTCGCGCCGATCGCGCGGGCGCTGTGCTGGCGCTAGTGGGCGTGATCAATGTTCCAATTATCTATTTCTCAGTGCAGTGGTGGAACACGCTCCACCAGGGCGCGACGATTCGTCTACTTGGCAAACCAACTATTGCGGGGTCAATGGTGGCTGCGATGCTGATCATGCTGGCTGCGTGCTGGCTTTACTCGGTGGCGGTCGTGCTCATTCGCTTGCGATGCATTATTCTGGAAAGAGAGCAGAACGCTTCCCGCTTCGCGGAGGTTGGAGTGTAAATCATGAACTGGCCAGATCTATCGATGGGCGGTTACGGTTTCTATGTGTGGGGATCGTATCTGTTTTCACTAATCGCTATCGTTTGGGAAGTCGTGAGTTTGAGAAATCGAAAGAAAGCGCTCACGCAACAGCAATCATCTAATACCGTTCCTGCTTCAGTACTAAGAGAACGTACCCATGAAACGACGTCATAAACGGATTACTTTTATTTTTGTCGGACTAGCGGCACTGGGCCTCGCGGCATTTCTGGTGGCGAGTGCCTTTCGCAACAATCTGGTCTTCTTTTTTAGTCCAACTCAGGTGGTGGCCAAAGAGGCGCCGATCAATCGCACATTTCGCGTAGGCGGTCTGGTTCAGGAAGGCACGTTAAAACGCGACAACGACGGTCTGACAGTGCGGTTCATCGTGACTGATACTGCGGCCAGCATTCCAGTCGTCTATAAAGGAATACTCCCTGACCTATTTAAAGAAGGACGCGGCTGTGTGGCGCAGGGAAAGATCGGACCTGACGGCGTGTTCCAGGCGGAGCAAGTGCTCGCGAAACACGATGAAAACTACATGCCACCGGAAGCCGGCGCGGCCATCGATAAAGCCAAGCACGCTCAAGAGGCCGCGAAAACTGTAGTGGATAACTGACAACCATCCACAGATTACAACAGATTCAATTTCTGATCTGTGTAATCTGTGGATTGCCTTTGCAATTAAATGATCCCTGAGATTGGCCAATTCGCATTAATCATCGCGCTGCTACTCGCGCTAACGCAGGCGACACTGCCCCTCATCGGCGCGTCACGCGGCAACCGTACCTGGATCGCACTCGCGGCACCCGCCGGTCAGGCACAATTCATCTTCGTCACGATCGCTTTCTGCTGTCTCGGCTATTCATTCATCACCAACGACTTTTCAGTTCTGAACGTCGCCACCAATTCCAATTCGCAACTGCCGTTGCACTATCGTCTCGCGGCCACCTGGGGCTCGCACGAAGGTTCGTTGCTTTTGTGGACGTTCATGCTCGCACTCTGGACGGTCGCCGTCTCGCTCTTCAGCCGTCACCTTCCTGAGGAGATGGTTGCGCGCGTGCTGAGTGTGATGGGAATCGTCAGCGTGGGCTTTCTGTTGTTCATGTTGCTCACCTCCAATCCATTTACGCGCTTGTTTCCGGTGCCGCCTGACGGTCGCGACTTGAATCCACTGCTCCAGGATCCGGCGATGGTGGCCCATCCGCCGATGCTCTACATGGGTTACGTCGGATTCTCGGTCGCCTTTGCTTTTGCGATCGCCGCGTTAATTGGAGGCCGGCTGGATGCGACGTGGGCGCGTTGGTCGAGACCGTGGACCACAGTCGCATGGATGTTTCTCACTTGCGGCATTGCGCTCGGAAGTTTCTGGGCTTACTACGAACTCGGATGGGGCGGCTGGTGGTTCTGGGATCCGGTCGAGAACGCTTCGTTCATGCCGTGGCTCGTGGGCACAGCGTTGATACATTCGCTCGCGGTCACCGAAAAGCGCGGTGGTTTCAAGAGTTGGACAGTGCTACTCGCCATCGCAGCTTTTTCGCTGAGCTTGCTGGGAACGTTTCTCGTTCGTTCCGGCGTGCTCACTTCGGTTCACGCGTTTGCTACCGATCCCAAACGCGGCATCTTCATACTTGCGTTTCTCGTGTTTGTTATCGGCGGCTCGTTACTGCTTTATGCGTGGCGTGCGAAGCAAGTTGGATTGGGCGGGAAGTTTGATGTGGTATCGCGCGAGTCGCTGCTGCTTTCGAATAATGTTCTGCTGACGGTCGCTGCAGGCTCTGTGCTGCTCGGCACTCTTTATCCGTTGATTGTCGACGCGCTAGGCATGGGCAAACTGTCGGTTGGTCCACCTTACTTCAATCTCGTCTTCGTGCCGCTGATGGCGCCCGCGGTGTTCTTGATGGGGATTGGACCGATTGCGCGTTGGAAAAAGGCGAGTCTGCCCGACCTGGTCACGAGGCTGCGTTGGGCGTTTGTGATTAGTGTTCTCAGTGCGGTGGTGTTGCCGTTTGTGTTTGGCCAGTGGAAGGCGCTTGTGAGTTTGGGTTTGATGCTCGCGATCTGGATCGTCACGACGGTTTTCGTGAACCTTTGGGAACGAGTGCGGGTCACGTCCGGTCAACTCACGACGATCCAAAAACTCCGGACGCAGAGTCGTAGTTATTACGGCATGCAGGTGGCACACCTCGGAGTCGCGGTTTTTATCGTCGGCGTGACGATAGTAACCGGGTACCAATCCGAGCAGGACGTAAAGATGCAGCCCGGCGATACTGTTACGGCAGGAGGCTACGAGTTTCAACTCAATGGAGTAACAAACGACACTGGTCCAAACTATGTCGCCGCGCGCGCGGAGATCATCGTGAGCCGCAACGGCACTGAGATCGAGCGCATGTATCCGGAGAAACGTAACTACACGGCGAGCGGCAGTGTCATGACTGAGACCGCGATCGACACCGGACTCTTCCGCGACCTTTACGTGTCGCTGGGAGAACCCGTCGGCACAGGTGCGTGGAGTGTGCGTGTGTATTACAAGCCGTTGGTCGACTGGATCTGGGGTGGCGCACTGCTGATGGCGCTCGGCGGCGGCCTCGCACTCAGCGATCGACGCTATGCACTGGCAGCCCGCAAAGAACGCGAAGCGCGCCAGGCAGTCAAGGCCGCCGAACTCCCAAGCACCGTCGCTGCTTCTGTGCAAACGGAATCGTAAATCCGCCTTCATCCGTGTAATCTGTGGTTAAAAATGCTTAAGTATTTAATTCCGCTCGGCCTGTTCCTCGTGATGGTTGTCTTCCTCGCGATCGGGCTGCGCCATGATCCACACGAACTTCCATCGGCACTAATCAACAAAGCAGCTCCGACTTTTCGTCTGCCGCAACTAAAAGATCCGTCGCAGACATTCTCCGCCGAAGACATGCGCGGTAAGGTTTGGCTGCTGAATGTTTGGGCGTCGTGGTGCGTTGCGTGCCGCGATGAGCATCCGCTTTTGTTCGAGTACAACAAGTCAGGGGCAGTCCCGATTTACGGTCTCAATTACAAAGACAAACGCGAGGACGCGCTCGCATGGCTTGAAGACTTTGGCGATCCTTATGTATTGAGCGCCGTCGATCTCGAGGGACGTGTGGCGATTGATTATGGGGTCTATGGCGCGCCTGAGACCTATCTCATCGACAAAGCCGGCACGATTCGACTCAAACATGTCGGTCCCGTCACGCCCGACGTTTGGTCGGAAAAAATTCTCCCCATGGTCCAGGAATTGAATCGTGAGGGAACAGCCAAATGACTCACTCGCGTTTGCTCGCGCTATTGTTGCTCTGTCTGCTTTCTTCCTTCGCAATGGCGCAGGTGCAGGAGGAAGGACGACCCAGTGACGATCCCGTCATCGAGCAACGCCTCGCCAACCTCTCCAAAGAACTTCGTTGTCTGCAATGCCAAAACCAAACTCTCGCTGATTCGCCCGCCGGACTGGCCGCGGACCTGCGGCGCGAGATTCGCGAGCAGATGAAAGCCGGCAAAAGCGATCAAGAGATCATCGCTTTCCTCACGCAGCGTTACGGCGACTTCATCCTGTATCGACCTCGCGTCACGTTTACGACTTACCTGCTGTGGTTTGGGCCTTTTATCTTACTGCTTGCGGGCTTGTACGTCCTCTTCCGCTACATCAAGCAACGCCGCGACATAATTCCAGAACAGCCGTTGAGCGCTGACGAACGCCGGCGCGCGGAGGAGTTGCTCGCCTCCGCTTCCGGAAAGGAGACGGCTTGATTCTCTTCTGGGTGATCTGTGCTTGTTTGCTTCTCGTGGCACTGGCGTTTGTCTTACCACCTGTGCTCCAGCGTTCTCAAGAATCGGAACGCGAAACCGAGGATGAACGAAAGC
>JBKPJS010000357.1:0-2393 GCA_046730815.1 Acidobacteriota bacterium | reverse complement strand
GCAACTCCGAGTTGAGGCCTTCAATGTCACCAACACACAGCGGATGAACGCTCCGAACACCGGCAGTCGCACCGGATGGGGGATTGACCTCGATCCGAGTACTGTTGAATTGGACTCCATCCCAATCAATTTCGGCAGGTTTACGGGTATTCAAGGGGCGCCGCGCGTATTGCAGTTCGGCGTACGTTATTCCTTCTAAGCCGAGCTTTGCTCAAACAAACTTGCGGGCTGGGGCTTTCATGCTTTCAGCCCGCTCTTTTTTTCGCTATCATGCGACTCCACATCCGGTATTGACCCATTCCAGCAGGAGGGACAAGTGATGAAACTTCTGATCCTTTCCCTAATCATCTTCATTAGCGGTTCGTTAGCTTGCCCGACTTTCGCTCAGGGGGCTCCGGTGGAGGGGGCTCACGGCGGTTCTAACGGCGGAGGGCACACGCTGTATGGCGATATAAAGGTTGATGAGAGTAAGGCAACCGGTGTTACTCGACTCAGTTATGACGTCATTCTGTACAATTTGTCTCGAGTACCAATTGCGCGCCAAACTGTGACCAGCAACGGCCGCTATCGCTTTAACAATTTGCCGAGTGCAATTTACGACCTGGTCGTGGAAAGCGAGAACACCGAGGTTACCCGTATCCGGGTAGAGCTAGTCTCTCCGCTTCCCACTGATCTGCGTCAGGATATCTCTCTCGAGCTACGGGCGTCTGCAGGCTTTTCGGCAAAGCCGGGTTCAGTTTCCGTCGAGGACTACTACAAACGCACACCGCCCAACCAGAAGTTATTTGAAAAGGCCCAGGCAGCGACCGATAGCAAGAAGTATGTGGAAGCAGTCGGTCTCTTCAATGAACTTTTGACCAACGACCCGAAAGATTTTCAAGCGTGGACTGAGCTGGGCACCGTTTACTTGATCGAACAAAAACCGGCTGAGGCCGAGAAGGCGTATGCTAATGCGATCGATATCAGGCCAAGATTTTTCCTGGGCCTAATCAATCTTGGCAGGTTGCGCATGATGCAGAAAAACTTCGAAGGCGCCATCTCACCTCTAAGTACTGCATTGGAAGTGAAACCAACGTCAGCGGATGTGAACTACTATCTTGGCGAAGCGTTCCTGCAAATAAAAAAAGGCTCGAAAGCTGTGATTTATTTGAACGAGGCGATCAGGCTGGATCCCATAGGCAAGGCCGATGCGCATTTGCGTCTGGCCACTCTCTACAATGCCGCCGGCCTGAAAGATAAAGCGGCGATCGAATACGAAGAATTTCTGAAGAAGAAGCCTAATTATCGCGACAGCAAGAAACTCAAGGAGTACATCGAAGCCAACAAGCCGAAGAATTAAAAACCATCCACAGATTACACCGATTGTCTGAATCGGTGTACAGCACAAAGGGCACAAAATAGTTCCTACTGCTTTTTGTGCCTTTTGTGCTTCTTTGTGGCAAATCAGTGTAAGCTGTGGACCATGTTGCAGCTCATCATCGTTATTCTTGGCGCGACGCTTATTGACGGTTCCGGTCGCGCGCCGCTTAAGGACTCCGCGATAGTCATCAGGGGCGACTCAATCGTTGCCGTCGGTCGCCGTGGTCAGGTGAGAATTCCTGCGGAAGCTCGCGTGATCGATGCTCGAGGCATGGTCGTTGTGCCAGGCTTTATCGATGCGCATAACCACTCCGATCGCGGCTTCACGACCGATCCTTCCGCGGCTTCACAAGTCTCGCAGGGCATAACCACGGTCGTGGTCGGGCAGGATGGCGGCTCCGCTTTTCCTGTCGGCGAATACCTCGCCGAGCTCGATAAGAATCCCATCGCCTTAAATGTACTCACGTTTGTCGGCCATGCGACAGTGCGATCGCATGTGATGGGCGACGACACCAACCGCCGCGCCACACGTGCTGAAATTGAAAAGATGAAGCAGATGGTTGAACAAGCGATGCGCGAAGGCGCGATCGGGCTTTCAAGCGGCCTCGAATACGAAACCGGCAAACCCGCCTCAACTGAAGAAGTGATTACACTAGCTCGAGCTGCAAGCGCGTTTGGCGGTATGTACATCAGTCACATCCGCGATGAGGCCGATAAAACTTTCGAGGCTTTGAACGAAGCAATTGAAATCGGCAGGGAAGCGCGACTGCCAGTGCAGATTTCACACATCAAGTTGGGAAGCGTCGCGGTGTGGGGCCGCGCAAACGAAGCGGTGGCACTCGTAAACAAAGCACGCGCTCGAGGCCAGGACGTCACGGCAGACTGTTATCCCTACGATGCCTGGAGCTCGACGATAAGAGTCTTGATTCCGAGTGGTCGTCATGACGATCCGGTGGACGTCGCGCGCGGACTGGCGGATGTTGGTGGACCAGCGAATATCATGATTGTCAGTTGCCGCGCGCATCCGGACTACG
>JBKPJS010000356.1:0-2296 GCA_046730815.1 Acidobacteriota bacterium | reverse complement strand
CCCTTTGCGTTACGTTTCTGACGTGACACGTATCTTCAACGAAGTGGACTGGCAACCTCAGATCGGGATTGACGAGGGGCTGCGAGTGCTTCTGTAATGACGAGTGCGCACGCTGAAAGTATTAAGCGAGTCGTCGTGCGGGGCACGAACTGGGTCGGCGATTCAGTGATGACCGTGCCCGCGCTTCGCGCGCTTCGACGAGTGTTGCCGGACGCAAACATCACGCTCGCAATTCGTCCCGGCGCTAAAGGAATCTTTTCAGAAGCGGATTTCATCGACGACGTGCTCCTCTACAACCGGAAAAGTCCGTTTTCAGTGATACCGCAAGTTCGCGAGTGGCGACGCAGGCAGTTTGATCTAGCGGTGCTGTTTCAAAATGCTTTTGAAGCTGCGCTGATTCCGTTTCTGGCTGGTGTGCCGATCCGGCTCGGTTACGCGACCGAATCTCGCCGGGCGCTGCTTACCCATCCGCTTGAGCTGCCTGACTGGCGGTCGTCGAGACATGAAGTTTTTTACTACTTGTATCTCGTGACGGCGCTCGAGCAAATGCTGTTCGGCAGCAGCAGCATTTGCGAAAGTGAACCGGACGCGAGCATTCGGATCTCTGAAACGCGCAGAGCCGAAGCGAGCGACCTGCTTCGCACTTATGGCATTCGCGACGAAAAACCTGTCGTCGCAATCTGTCCCGGATCGATTAATAGCCGGGCGAAACGGTGGCCCGCGGAAGCTTACGCAGCATTGGCAGATCGGTTAATTGAATCGCAGCGACAGGTGTTGCTCATCGGTTCGCGGGAAGAGGCTGAAGTCTCGCAAGAGGTGATGGGTCGAATGCGACATAAGCCCGTCGTGCTTACCGGCAAGACGAGTCTCGATCAAATCACGGCTGTGCTCGCGAACGTGGATCTTATTGTGACGAACGATACTGGCCCGGCGCATATCGGCGGCGCGCTCGGGCGCCCCACCATTGTGATCTTTGGACCGACAAATCCGTTAACGACTCGTCCATTCTCTCCCGAGGCCGAGATCCTGAGACATCCACCGGAATGTGCGCCGTGTATGCTGCGTGATTGTCCGATCGATCATCGTTGCATGACTGCGATCACGGTCGATGAAGTGTTTGAGCGCTCGCATTCGTTATTGAAGCGCGGCAGTTTTGCGAAAACCGTGAGGAGCCTGTGCGACTCAGTCGCGTGAGTTTCAAATGAAGCGACCGGCAGTTTTCATCGATCGTGACGGAACACTATCCGAGGAGGTTGGGTACATCAATCATCCTTCGCGCTTTCGTCTGTTTCCTTATTCGTCCGAGGCGATCAGGATTCTGAACAACAACGACTGGCTGGCCATTGTCATAACTAATCAAGCAGGGGTTGCGCGCGGATATTTTTCGGAGGATCTGATCGTCAATGTTCATGATCAACTCAAGCGCGATTTGCAGGACGCGCAGATCGATGCAATCTACTACTGTGCGCATCATCCGTCAGTCGGCGAGCCGCCGTATCGATTCGACTGCGACTGTCGCAAACCAAAAACAGGATTGATTGACCGCGCCGCGCGGGAATTCGAAATCGATCTGCCGGCGAGCTGGATGGCTGGGGATCGCTATGGCGACGTAGAGCTCGCTCGAAATGCGGGTTTACATTCGGCTTTTGTGTTGAGTGGGTATGGGCGCGGCGAGTGGGAGTATCAACGCCCCTCCTGGAAGCACGAGCCGGATCTCGTTTGTGAGAATCTGCTCGAAGCCGTGAAGATGATCGTCAGTTAGACAGGATTACAGGATTTGCAGGATGAACAAGATGGGTTTTCAGGAGCGGTTGGTCAGCATCGTCCGGCGGTTCGCGGAACAGAGGATCGTAATCGTCGGCGACACTATCGCCGACAAGTTTCTGCATGGATCGATTAGCCGGGTCTCGCGGGAAGCTCCCGTTTTCATTCTGCGACACGAGCAGACTGAAACACTGCCGGGCGGGGCCGCAAACTGCGCGATGAACCTCGTTGCGCTCGGCGCGCGCGCGTCTTTAATCTCTGTAACCGGCGCCGACGAGGCGGGAAATGAACTGCGCGGCAAACTTGAAGCCGCTGGTGTCGATATCGATGGAGTGATTGTATCCGACAAAGTACAGACAACAACCAAGGTCCGAATTCTGGCCGGCCATTCTCACTCCAGCAAACAACAAGTGATCCGAGTCGACTACGACAGCGCTCCCATCAACGACGAGGAACTACGACAAGCCCTCATACACAAGTTAGACAAATCGATGGCTGCGGCAGATGCTTTCGTAATTTCTGACTACAACTA
>JBKPJS010000355.1:0-5334 GCA_046730815.1 Acidobacteriota bacterium | reverse complement strand
ATGCGAGTCTTTCAAATTCTGGTCGGACTCTTGCCGGGTTACAAGGTGCCTCGCTTTCCCATCCCAGTGGATCGTCGCTACACCATCCCCTACGGAGTCGCGATTACGTTAGGAAGTCTTATTTCCTTAGTCCTCTTCCGCACTTAGCGGAGGCTCAATGCGAGTTAGTGACGACTAACTCAACACGGAGAGTAAAGCGATGCGCAACAAACGATTCTTAGTTGTATTGGCAGGAGCCCTGGTATTCGGATTATTGGCAGCGGTTTCCGTTAGTCGTTACTTATCAAACGCCCAGGCGTTTTCGAAGGACATGACCAACGTCGCTGTCGCCAAGGTCCCAATCCCTGTGGGTACGAAAATCATTCCCGAGCAGGTGATGGTGGTCCAATTTCCGAAAGAGTCTACGCCGGATGGCACTTTCGCGACCGCAGACAAACTCACCGGACGCGTTGCGGTTGTGAATATCGCCGCGCGCGAGCCAATCACCGATTCTCGTTTGGCGCCGGAAGGGACGGCGGGAGGCCTCTCAGCAGTTATTCCTGAGGGCTATCGAGCGATGACGGTAAAGGTCGACGATGTAGTCGGCATCTCCGGCTTCATTATGCCGGGAACTCTTGTCGACGTGGTCGTTGTTATCACTCCGGAAGGTGCTACGAATGGGAGCGCTGGTCCAATTTCGAAGATCGTTTTGCAGAACATCAAGGTTTTGGCAAACGGTCAGAACATCGATAAGCCGGAAAATCAACGCGATGTGAACAGTGTCAAGGCGGTAACTCTCCAGGTAACGCCTGAGCAGGCAGAGAAACTTGCACTCGCTTCTTCCGAAGGCAGGTTGCAACTGGTGATGCGCAACTCAATCGATCAGGGAGATGAGCAAACAACCGGTGTCAACAAGCGGACATTGCTCGGTGGCGAGCACGCAACGCCGGCTCCCGAGCCAGGTTCATTAAAGAGCGAGCAGCCAAAATCAGAATCCAAGCCTAAGCCGGTGCGCAGGGTGAGTGTAGAACCCGAAGCCAAGCCGGCTGCTTCTCCGGCTGCTCCGCGAGCATCGGTGGAAGTAATCGAAGGAACAAAAAAGCGAAACGTCGACTTTCCATAAGCGAAGGAATCGACAACCGAACGTAGCAGTCAACTTCGAATTGGCTGTTAGACAATCGAATCAGCAAGCAGCAAAAGGAGCACAGTCATGCAGAGCCGTTCGCCGATCACACGCCACTTGAGTCTGTTAATGGCGTCTTTGATCACCGTTCTCATCACTTCCACCGCCTTCGCCCAGGAAACGTCCTACAAGGCGTCGTTCACTCAGACCAAAGAAACCGTTGCGGTCAACGTTCTGGTCGGGCAATCGCGCGTGATCAATTTCGACAAACCGGTGGGCCGTTTTTCGGTCTCTAATCCGGAAATCGCCGAAGCCGTGCTCGTTACGCCAGACCAGGTGTTGGTTAACGGTAAGGCATTTGGTCAGGTCAACTTCATTGCCTGGGAGCAGACGGGTAAATCGTATCTCGTGTTCGATGTTTATGTGAGAGCTAATCTCTCGCTGATCGATTCGCAAATGCGAGTCCTCTTTCCCAAAGACGACATTCGGTTGAGTCAGGCGAATGGTTCAGTCGTGATGTCGGGCAGTGTTTCAGATCCGGCAAAAGTAGCGCAGGCGCAGAGCGTTGTGGAAGCAGCCGGTTTCAAGACCGTCAACATGCTTGCATCGCCGGTGGCGAACGCGACGCAGATTCAGCTTCAGGTTCGTGTTGCTGAAGTCAGTCGCAGCAAGATGCGCGATCTCGGTTCCTCTTATTCATCAGTTAACGGTGGTACTTCGGCGTACGCGAGCGGCGGCGGACCTGCGAATCTGACGACCTCAGTACTGCCCGCTCTCGGCACTACCTTCGCTGGTTCAGCCGTAAATCTATTCCTTTTCAATAGCGGAATCGGCACCGCTGCTTTTATCAGGGCGTTGCAGACGGCTGGCGCATTGCGCCAACTTGCGGAGCCGAACCTGATCGCCATGAATGGTCAACAGGCCAGTTTTCTCGCGGGTGGTGAATTTCCTGTCCCAATCGTTCAGGGTGGGGGAGACAGAAGCAGCGTTTCCGTGATCTTCAAAGAATACGGAGTTCGACTTAACTTCAAACCAACTATCATCGACGAGGATCATATTCGCCTGGAGTTGGAACCTGAAGTCTCAACCATAGACTTTGCCAACGGCGTTAAGTTTGACGGGTTTCTGATTCCGGCCTTACGTACTCGCCGTGCGAAGACAGGCGTCGAGTTGCGCGATGGGCAGTCGTTCGCACTTGCCGGCCTGCTGGACAACAACGAAAGCAACTCCCTGTCGAAGGTCCCCGTTCTCGGCGACATTCCAGTGCTGGGTGCGCTCTTCAAATCAAAGTCATTTCAGAAGAACGAAACCGAGTTGATGTTTATCGTGACTGCGCAACTGGTCAAGCCGCTCAATCGCGATGACCTGCCGCAGATGCGTGGCATCGATGGACTGAAGAATGGCTCGCCGCTTGGCCTTGAACCAAAAGGCGACGGTATCGAAGGGCAAACTGGCTACAAGGTTTCCGGCCAGAATACTTCGACCACTACAACTACAACGACAAATGCAACAACAACCGGGTCAACTGGCGAGACAGCAAAGACCAGCAGTTCAATCGTCAACAAACCACTTCCGCCGCCAACAGTGACGAGCAGAATGCTTTCAGAAATGACGAAGACGAAACTTGAATAGCCTGGATGGTTGTTGAGTCTATCAGCGATAGGAGGGAAACGTCGTGAAAAGACATGAGCTTAATCGCAACAGAAAGAAGGAGCGAGGTTCAGTTCTTGTCCTATCCGCAACCGCTATGCTGGCAGTTTTGCTGGCGGTTGGCCTGGGCGTCGACATCAGTCACTTCTACCTGGCAAAGACTGAATTGCAGAATGCCGCTGACGCTGCTGCTCTGGCAGCAGCGTCGGCCATTAATTCCCATAAAGGTGGGATTGTAGAGGGCGCATGGCGAGCAACTCAGGTATTCAACAAGTACGAGTTCAATAAGGACAATGTGCAATTTACGAGTGACGACGCCATTCTTTGGTCGGCTAATCTCGATGGCCCATATCTAAAGACACCTGCCGCGTCCGCCAGTGACGAAATTGCCAAGACGATCCGCTTCGTCAAAGTTACGACTGAGCAGAGTCCGGTCTCAATTTCTTTTGCATCGGTCGTTCTGGGCAACAGCAAAAACATGTCTGCCACTGCGACTGCCGGTCTTTCAATACCAATAAACACTTTCTGCGGCTTCATTCCACTAGCTGTGCTGATTAATGACGATACGACGCAACTTAAACCAGGGGATGAATATACAATTCGCGCGCCTGCCGGTTCGGGTGTGTCTCCGGGCGACTACCAGATTTTGTCCGTATTGGGTCCTGGCGGTGTTGACGTAGGCGTCGGCATCGGAGCAGGTGTAGATGCCTGCGCTAAACCGGGTGATACATACACAGTCGATTGTAAGCCCGGTCTGACCGCCGGAAAGGTCCGGACCGGCCTGAACTCCCGTTTTGACGACTACGGCGGCAGCCAGCTCGATCCCCTGCTCGAGCCGCCTGACACCAACGTAAAGGAAGGGATCACCTACGCGCAATACGACTCTCAAATGGGCTGCGGTCGTCCAAACCATCCCGCTTGTAATCCAACATATTTCTCCGCGCCGACACATCCAGGTGTGGACAGTCGTCGTGTAGTTCTGATTCCGCTAGTCAAAATTAGTGAGTTCGATCAAGGGCGCTGTGAAGTGAAGTTTTTCCGCTTTGGCGCATTCTTCCTCAAGACCAAACCACCCAATGGCAGTGGTGGTGATATGAAGGCGGAGTACATCCAGGATCGTTTAGCTACAGGGAAAGGCACGTACGACCCAAATGGTGGTGTCGGCGATCCTTTATTGGCTGTTCCAGTTCTCTACCGGTGAAACTCTGAGAGGTGTCTTATGTGTGCGCGTGTTCGAAAGATCCGCCTGTTGAGAAGGTTCCGTCGCAGATCAGCCGGCATTGCTCGTAATGAACGCGGCGTTCAATTGGTGGAGCTGGCGATCGTGTTACCCATTTTCATGATTCTCTTTGCCGCGACGGCAGAATTCGGTCGCTATTTTTACGAGTACACAACGCTGGCAAAAGCGGCTCGAGTAGGTGCGCGGTATCTCGTGACCGCGAAGGTCAACTGCGCTCAGGCAGGAGTAGCGAGGAATCTAATCGTGTATGGCAATGTAGGCGGAACTGGTTCGCCCATACTGCCGGATCTGAAGACCACTGACGTCAGCATTTCACCGCACGATCTTGACTGCCAGGGAACACCGCAGGGCGTGCCGGCGGCAGTAACGGTAACGTTCAGCGGCTTCAAGCATAAGTCTTTGTTCAATCTCGGCGGTCTTCTATACAACGCCGGCCTTTCGATGGATATAGACGTCAAGCCGAGCGTCACGATGCGCTACATGCTGACCACGCCTCTGGTCTAGGAGGTTCCGGATGATTCAAATACGTAAACGAAACCAGAAGGGACAACGAGGCGCATCGCTACTCGAGTTCTCCATTGCGGCCACGGTATTCCTGACTGTGCTGTTTGCGATAGTCGAGTTTGGCCGTGCTCTATGGGTCCATAACGCATTAACCGATGCAGCCCGTCGCGGCGCGCGTTATGCCGTGCTGCATAAGGCCAGTGACATTAACGACGTTAAAAAAGTAGTGGTTTATGGCGACCTGACGGAAACGACACCGATTCTCGAAAACCTTACCACCGATAATGTGGACGTCACTTATAACGGGTTCAATTTAGATCAGGGCACCGCCACAGTCTCGGTTCATGACTATAAATTTCAGATGATACTTCCGCTCGTGGTCTCGACGATTCAAATGCCAAATTACACCACGACTCTCACGGGTGAATGCGTGGGATTGATCCCCGAATGAACTGCTCAGCCCGCCCCCGAGGAAACCAATGACGCAACTATTATCCTTAGTGGTTCTCAGTACAGCTCTTGATAACTTCAAAGAGATCCGCGCTGCACTGGCTACCGATAACCGCTTGCAACTCCTCGCCGGCGGTAACGATGCCGAACAGGTTCATGAGGAGATTGTGCGGCTCAAACCGTCGGCAGCCATCATCGCGTTGGGTGCGAATCCTGACCAGGCGATTAAGCTGATCCAAAAGCTTCATACGGAATGTCCCGGTACCGCATTGATCTCGGCGGCTCAAAGCGCTTCCGGTGATCTGATATTGCAAAGCTTGCGAGCTGGCGCGCGCGAGTTTCTCCATCTGCCGATCAAGCCCGAAGAATTGAAAACAGTGGTTGATCG
>JBKPJS010000354.1:0-2284 GCA_046730815.1 Acidobacteriota bacterium | reverse complement strand
CCCAGTGTCTCTGTGAGTCCTCGGTGTCTCTGTGGTGAATATCGCGTGAAAGCATTTACCACGGAGGCACAGAGAATTCACCGAGACACCGAGATTTGAAAATGAGTGCTACAGGCAATAACCAAGCATAAATTGCCTTCGTCTTGCTATAATCTCCTCCCCATTCCTCATTTACTTCAGATAACGAAGGTTCTAAACCGCCGCGCAAACGTGAGAGCCGCTATCGTCTCAATATTCCTGCTTTTTCTTTTCGCCTCTTCGGCCGCGGCGCAGGACATGAATGTCGCAACCACGCCGCTACAGATGCGCGGACTGATGCCCGTGGTTGAAGTGAAGCTGAACGGCCAGGGACCGTTCTTTTTTATGATCGACACCGGCGCGGGCATGCAAGCCGACGTGGATACGTCGGTCGCCGCAAGGTTGAAGCTTCCGTTGATCGGCAGAGTAATCAACGGTGATCCGTCCGGTCAAAATGATCGAGAGGTCGCCACCGCCACGATCGGATCGCTTACGATCGGAAGAGCAGAGTTTCGGAACATCACCGCCGTCGTGCGTCCGCAGCGCATCACCAAAGATTATCCTGACGTCGATGGCATTCTCGGCTTCGCCCTGTTCACTGATTATTTGTTAACGCTCGATTATCCGGCGATGCAAGTGCGTTTGGCGCGGGGGACGCTGCCGGCAGCGAATGGCAGCGACATTTTGAATTTCGAGATCGAAAATCGGATTCCTGTCATCGAACTCGCGATTGGGAGAATCCACGTGCCGGCGCACATTGACTCGGGAAATTTCGTCGCGGGCTTCATCCTTCCGGAAGAGGTCGTCGAACAACTTCAATTACAATCCGAAGCAATCACCGTAGGCGGCGCGCGATCCGTTACGAATCGAATTCAACTCAAACAGGTGCAACTGCGCGACACGATTAGCGTCGGCAGTTTTGCATATCCGCAACCAACGATTGCGTTTCCCGCACTCTCCGATACCAACATCGGCTTCAAAGTGCTGCGCGATTTCGCGCTCACATTCGATCAAACGAACCGGCGCATGAAATTGGCGCGACTAAAATCCCAGGCACGCCTGGGGAAATAAAAAATAACTAAGCGCGGCGGAAGCGTTAGGAAGCGTCATTCTTTGCCGGGTCGCCTGAACCGCGCTGACGCAAGGCGCCGGTAAAAAACGTTAGTCGAGCCACTCAACAGCGTACCGTCTTACTCAGCATTGTGCTCGCGGGTGAACCGTGAGCCGTTTTCGATCTTCCAGGCACCAGCCGCATTTCCAGTTACGTCTGACGCGTTGATTGAGCCTGAGCTTACGCTCTCGGCCGTAACGCCCTGGCTGCGATTGCCATTGATCTGACAATGCTCGATGGTCGGCGCACTAGTGTCCTTGATCTCAACGCCGATGTAGTTATTAAGAATCCTGCAATTCTCAATGAGCCCAAGCCCGCCTTCAATTATCAACAGCCCGGCCTGTCTGCTTTCGCTGGACAGGCTGTTCTTAATCTGAGGATTACTGCCAGATATGATTACGACGTTGGCGTTCATGTTGGCGAAGATCGAACAGTCCTCGACCCGTCCTTTTCCGCCTTGACGAAACACAATGCCGCTGCCACGTCCACCGTAAATCTGGCAGTGCTCGATCTGCGGATCAGCGTCGCTCTCAACTTCGATGCCGGCATATGCATTGGCTCTGAAAACAGTTTTACTGATAACCGGCTTGCTGGCGTCGGTAACGAGCAGGCCTACGTGGCCATTCTCAAAGATCAGTGACTCATCGATGAACGCGGTGCTGTTGCGCCAGACCCTGATTCCGACTGACTGGCCGTGATGCAACTTACTTTTAATCACTTGAACGTCGCCTTGGTCTGAAATTTCAAGCCCCGAGTACGCATTGCCAAAGATCTCGCAGTCTTCAACCAATCCTCGCGAATCTCGATCGTGAATAAAGATGCCACCTTGCTTTTGATTGAAGACTTTGCTGCGAAAGAGTTTGATTGAAGAGGCTTCTTTAACGTGGACGCCACTGTGAGCATTTTCAAAGAACTCGCATTCTTCAAATGTTCCAGAGCCTTGACTGGTGATGAAAACACCATCCATTTGGCTGCGATGAATCCGTGACCGGCGCACCATCGGATTGCTTCCGGTATCAGAACGAAGGCTGGCCCATCCCGTGTCATAAATATCAGTGTCAGTTACCTGGCCTTTGCTCTGATTTGTGAAAAGCAAACCGTTCAGCAAGCAATCGTGAAGCTTGACGTTTTTGATGTCGGGTTCAGATGCTGAAC
>JBKPJS010000353.1:0-7145 GCA_046730815.1 Acidobacteriota bacterium | reverse complement strand
GTTGACGATTTTCAGGCGGCGAAGTTTGGTGAGCTCTTTCGATTCGCTTGAGTGCAGCAGCGACCAGCGGATTCATCGCCGGCATTTGCGCGGGCGGCAACAATTCCAGTTGTGGCGGGTTACTCTCGGCCTCGACGCGCTGGCGCTCAGCCTCGGCTTCCTCACGCGCCGCATCCCGTGCCCGTTTCTCCTGTACTTCCCGAACTCTCTCGCTTAATTCTTTTCGCCATTCAGGCAGAGAATTTCTTGACACCCCAGGAAACTCGATTAGTGTTGATTTCTTTTCTGCGTGCCGGGGCGAAGCGTTGGGGGACGTTTCCATCTTGCCGCGCATACTATCAGGGATAACTTTAAGTGGTCAACGAGAAAATAAAGCAGGCGTTGAGGTTAGCCGCGGATCACACGGATGAAGACGGATCAGTGCTCTCTGCGCAATCTGCGGCTTAAAGAGGCGTACGTCCGGCGAAGCCTGCGTCGACGTCATGCCACCATTCCAATTCATCGCCTTCGCCCAGTTGCCAGCAGAGCAAAACGACGCGACCGTCGCGCAGTGATGGGAAGTCGACGAGGCCGCGATCAAAATCTTTGAGTTGAACTCCAAGCGCTTCCAATTCCGAGATTTGGACCGTCAACTCCGTCAAGGCTGCGGCATACGCAACACCGTCTGCTAAGCCGCCGCCACCTTGTTCGGCGGCCTCGGCAGCTTTCTTCGCGTCTTCACGGAAATACGAGAGCTTTCGATGCGCGCGCTGAATCTTAGTGACAATGGTCCTTACGTTAGGAAGTAAGGCATTCGCCTCTTGGATCGTAAAGATTTTCATTTCAACTTATCGAAGACCAAACCAGAAAAGCACTAAGACACAAAGTGCCTTCGTGTCTTTGTGGTTCATTCTTCAATGTTCGTCTGTGATCCTGATGAACTCCGTGGCCGCTTCAAACTCCGCCGCTTCTTCTTCGATCTCAGCTTCGATTACTACGCGCATCGCCGCCTGAAAACTGTCAGCCTGTGATTTCTCAAGCTCCATCTGATCCTGCAGATATTGTGGCGGCAGCGGCTCGTGCAGATCACGTTCATCGTAACGAGTGCCGTGCGAGATCTCCTTGCGCACCTTATCTGCGATCTCGCCCAGATCGATGAAGTAATCAGAAACGTCGATAAGCTTCGGCGCCGTGTTTGACCTGAAGCCCGCTATCTCCACGCGACATCCTTTGTAAGCAACGGCATTCACCGCGTAGACGAAATCCTCGTCGCCTGAAACGAGCACTGCGGTATCGTACCGACCCGCAAGCGAGAGCATGTCTACGGCAATCTCAACGTCAAGGTTTGCCTTTCTTGTTCCGTCGTAAAAAGTCTTCAGCTCCTTTTGGATTACGCGAAAGCCGTTTCGCCTCATCCACAAAAGAAAACCCTGTTGCCGTTCAGCCCCGATATCGACACCCGTGTAGAAGAAAGCCCGCAGCAGCCGCCCGTCTCCCAGCAAGACACGCAATAGTTTGTTGTAAACGATGTCAATGTTGTGAAACCGCGCTGCGTGAAAAAGATTGTTACCATCGATAAAGACCGCGACCCTTCCGCGATGTCCGAGTTGCCATGAAATATTATTTGTGGGATCAAAGTTATGCATAAGCTGAGTGAATCACCCCCTGGTATTTGAACCTAGAATGCTGTTTTGCTTTGCGCTGGTCAAGTTGGCAGTCTGTTGTCCTGCGATCACGATGCGGCAATTATTTCATCAGAAATCGCGTCCAGATAGACCTTGTTTATGGGGCTATTTGTGATGTCTATTTCCCATGCGACTCGAATTTGCAGGCCGCTGGATGGGTCTTTTGAGGGTTGGGCGTACACGACTAATTGCCGTGCCTCGACGGTTGCGTTCGCAGGTAAAGAGAAAGTCTGCTGCCGGCCATTTACGTCCGCCACTGTCACCGGTTGCGTCTTGATGTGATTCACTGCCTGCTCGCTGGTTATCTGTGGGGTTAAGCCAGCGAGGGTGGCCTGGAGACGGTCGGCATTGGGAATGCAGTTGCTGGAAAACTCGACGAGCTGTCCATCACTCCGGAAACGAATCAGCAGCGTCCCAAATTCTCCTCGCAGGGGATAGCGAAACGGCCGTTGTTCATAACGAGCGACTTTGATTCCCGATGGCTCGTCAGTTCGTTCCACCAGCGACAGTTGATTCGGTTCCGCGCCAATGAGGCGTTGCCATTCGACGATAAACCTGCGCAACGACTCTCGTGTTTCTTCTTCGGTTGGAACGGTTTTAGCCGCCACCTTTGGGAGATAGATCGGCGCACTCAAATTTGCGGGCAAACTCTGAATGGTTCCGGTATATGGATTTAGGTTGGCTTCGGTCTTGCCGGGCAGACCATTGCGTTGTGACAACTGGTACCAGGCTACAGAAGCGTCTTCGAGCCGGGGTCCGGTGTCCGACGATTGGACCGGATACAGCGGCGCGTTAGACCGCGGTCCATTCACATCGGTAGGTTGAAACGCGGCGCAAGCACCGGCGGCCAATGAAAGCACCACAATCAAAGCTTTCCGCATATTCGAACCTGCAAACATTCTCTTCGCCTCTGATGTTCCGGGTCGTCGTATAATCAAAATACTTGGAGGAGCTGTTGCCTAAAGATAACGAAAACATTCCCTTCCTTGGACCAATTGAACCCTCGGAGCCGCTGGGTTTTTCCCCAGAACAAATGATTCGCTGCGAGGAGTGTTTGAGAGCAAACCCTCCGACGCGGGTGACGTGTCTTTATTGTGTCGCTCCGTTGCCATTAACAGATGACGCGCTACGACTGCGGAAGCCCATTCTTCGTCCCCCTGAAAAGCATCAGTTGGGTTATAACAACATCCTCGTGCCTCAAGATCAAGCAGTCTCCGCGGAGGTGGTCACTGGGGCTGCTGCGCTTTTGAAACTCACGCCGGAGAATCTTCAGGGGATAGTGTCGCAGGGAATTCCTTTGCCGGTGGCACGGACTGCGAGTCGCGAAGAGTGTGAGCTTGTATCTCATAGACTGCGAGAGCTCGGGTTAGATTGCCTGACGCTGAGTGACGACGATCTTGGTTTATCGAATTCGGTGAAGCGCGTGAGGTCGATGAGTTTTGAAGATGCGTACCTGACAATACCGGAAGATACCAGGGTTTCCTGGGCGGACATTGTTTTGATTCTGCCGGCGCGAATATTCGAAACGAGATTTGAGATTAAAGAGCGCATGACGCGCAAAGCTGAGAATGAGATTCTTGATACGAGTGAATTCTTCAGAGACGAAGCGGTGATTGATTTTTATATCGCGCAACATTCATTGACGTGGCGAGTGAATGCTAATGGTTTCGATTTCTCGTGTCTGGGAAAAGAGAAGTCGCTGGTTGCGAATGAAAACATTGGCAAGCTGCAACGATTGTTCATAGGCAAAGCGATCAATGCGCGGGTTGACGACTCATACAATCGAGTGCGAAGCCTGCTGGAGCTCGCATGGACCACACAACCCGAGTCTCAATCGAGTGGTTGGCGCCGCGAGCGGCCCGGCAAGCTCAGTGTCGGAATAACTACCACTAAGAGCAACGAATGCCAGTTTACGCGTTACTCGAGACTGCGCTACTACCTCAGTGATATCTTGTAAATCTTGAAATCCTGTAATCCTGTCTCAAATGGCGTCGCATAACACAAATCGAGGGAACCGCGAGCACTCAACGGATATGGTCTATGGTCCAAACGCCGTGCTCGAAGCGCTGCGCGCTGGAAAACGTCAAATCGAAACAATCACGATTCTCGAAAGCGCTCGCCCTGATCGCCTGAAACCTTTACTCGAGCTAGCCCGAGAGAAAGGCGTGCCCGTCCATCGTGTGCCTCGAATCGATCTCGACCGCTCGCTGGGCGACGTTAGACATCAAGGTGTCGTCGCGCGAATCGCCGCGGCTCGTTATGCGGATCCGGACGAGTTGTTGGAACAGTTGGAAAGCAAGATCGGAAGTCCCGATCCGCCCCTGGTACTCGGGCTGGACGCCATCGAAGATCCACGTAATATGGGCTCGATTTTACGCACCGCTGAATGCGCCGGCGTGCATGGAGTTTTCATTACTGAGCGGCGTGCCGTGGGTCTGACAAGTGTGGTTGCAAAGGTCGCAGCCGGCGCGCTCGAGTATGTTCCTGTAGCCCGTGTGACGAACCTTGTTAGATTGATAGAGCAGTTGAAAGAACGTAACATCTGGGTGGTTGGCGCCGCTGCTGAAGCAAAGCACTCGTATGTAGACTGGGATTGGAGACTGCCGGCTGCGATCTTTCTCGGCAGCGAAGGGAATGGTCTTCACCGTTTAGTGCGGGAACACTGCGACACGCTGGTCCGTATTCCGGTTGCGGGCAGATTGGAATCGTTGAATGTTTCGGTCGCAGCCGGAGTGCTTCTTTACGAAGCACGACGCCAGCGAATGAGAGGCGAAAAATAATGTTCTGTCCTAAGTGCGCAACACAGAATCTCGACGGCGCGAGTTTTTGTCGCACGTGCGGAGCAAACATCAGCCTGGTGCCGCAAGCTTTGACGGGTCAGCTAGCGCAACCGGCGGCAGAGGAGATCGTGGAGGACGGCCGGCGCCGGCGTAGGCCTGGTAAAGAACTGACGCTGGACCACGCGTTCAAAAATATCTTCATGGGCGTCGCTTTTCTCATCGTCGCCATTGCTCTTTCCAGAACAATCGGCCAGGCGTGGTGGTTCTGGATGTTGTTGCCGGCCTTTTCGATGATGGGGACTGGCATTGCGCAGTACATTCGGGTTCGAGAAAGAGAGAAGCAAGCCTCGCTTGTAGCGCCGCCGGTGCAGAGGGCCTTTCCGGAACGGGCGCGCAGTGTTGAGGACCTCAGGGCGCCGGTTCCGAGTGTGACCGAAGGGACCACACGCCATCTCGGAGTTGAAGCGCCTACCCGTCACCTGGATCCCAACGAGCCGAAGTAGTCTCTTTGAGCTTTAACCACAAATTACACAGATTGATGCGGATCTGCGTTCCGGTGTGCGAGAAAGATTTCAGCGAACTTCGGATCGCATGTGAGCGTGCAGGCGAGTGGGCCGACATCATTGAATTGCGCCTGGATTGCCTTAATGACGAGCCCGATGGTGTTTCTCAACTGCTGAGTAATGTCTCCGGTCCAGTGATTCTCACCTTTCGTCCTTCCGAACAGGGCGGACATCGCAACCTGAGCCGCGAGAGCCGAACGGCCTTTTGGGAAAAAGCTCCACGAGGTGACAACATATTTTGGGATTTGGAAGCGGACCTCACCACCGAACTCTCACCTGATTGGTCGCGCACAATCGTTTCTCATCACGACTTCTCCGGCGTCCCAACTGATTTGGACCACATCTATGAACGTTTGGCCCAAACACCCGCTCGAGTTTTAAAGATCGCTGTCCAGGCAAAAGATATCGTGGATTGTATTCCCGTTTTTCAACTGATCGATCGCGCGCGCAACGAGGGCAGGGAAGTCATCGCCATTGCGATGGGCAACGCAGGAATGGCGACACGCATACTCAGCCCCTCCCGCGGAGCCTTTCTGACGTACGGCGCCTTGGATGACGACAGCGCAACGGCGCCCGGCCAGGTCAACGCTCGCAAACTTCGCGCTCTTTATCACATCGATAAGATCGATAGCGAAACAATGATCTGCGGCCTGATTGGTTTGCCTGTGATGCATTCCGTCTCGCCGCACATTCATAACGCTGCCTTCGCCTCTGAAGCAGTCAATGGAGTTTACCTTCCATTTGAAGTTAAGGATGTTGGTTCGTTCTTCAAACGCATGGTCGACCCGCGGACGAGGGATTTGAACTGGAACCTGCGTGGCTTGAGCATCACTGCTCCACACAAACAAGCAGTCATGAATTACCTTGACTGGATCCATCCCGATGCAAAAGAGATTGGCGCTGTGAACACGATAGTCGTCGAGAATGATCGTCTGCTTGGATACAACACTGATGCGGCGGGACTCATCGAACCACTGCTTTCGCGCTTAGGCTCGTTGGCTGGTAAACAGATAGCGATCATCGGCGCCGGCGGGGCCGCGCGAGCTGCGATCTGGGCCCTGCAACAACAGAAAGCCGTGGTCACGCTCTTTGCACGCGATCTCGCGAAGGCAAATCAGCTCAGCGTTGGATGTCAACCACTCGCATCCGCTTCGTTTAATGGTTACGACGTGGTAATCAATGCAACGCCATTAGGATCCGGCGCTCAGATCGATCAAACTCCAGCTACCGAGCAACAGCTAAAAGGTGCCGGCTGCGTTTACGATCTGGTTTACAACCCGGTCGAGACGCAACTCCTGCGAGAAGCTGGTCACGCAGGTTGCGAAACTTTAGGCGGTCTCGAAATGCTTGTCGCGCAGGCAAAAATTCAGTTTGAGCTGTGGACAGGGAAGAAACCTTCGTCCTCGATTATGCAGAACGCAATCGCTGCTTTATTGTAGGGCGGCCCTCCGTGGCCCGTGAATGAATTCAGGCGACGACGGGCGGCCACGGAGGGCCGCCCTACAATAAACTCATAGGCCCGTCTGCCTCTGAATCAGTCCTTCTGGTCACAAAGTTCTCCCCTCTGCTGTTAGTGAAACGTTATATGCTGGGTTGAATTGTGCATACCTCCCGTAACCCAGCCCGGTCCTTTTGAGATCGAAACAATGCGCAAGTCTGCTCCTGCAGTTGAAGACGAGCCTGTGCTGTCCAGACCAATAGTACGGTTCGGACTGATCTGGGGTGTCTGGACGATTGTCGCCCTCTTCTTCAGTACACAAGCCTACGTGATGGATTACGCGGTTAGCCAGCCAATCCGTTACGCACAGGGTTTCCTGTTGCAGGCATTGGCTTGCTACCTCTGGGCGCTCGCAACGCCGCTGGTGCTTTGGCTCGCCCGGCGCTTTTGCATCGACCGCACTAATTGGTTGCGAAGAACAGGCCTTCATTTTCTCTTCAGTCTCGGGCTTGTCAGCACTCTGCTCGCGCTCAATTTCTTAATCTTTATGGTTCTGGCGGGCAGCGCATGGAACATTACGCCATTCAGGATGTTCCGGTTTATCTATAACAATCTGGATCGTTGGTTACTTATTTATGGCTTCATCTTGCTGATGAGTCATGCCTTCAACTACTACAACAGTTATCGCAAAGGTGAATTG
>JBKPJS010000352.1:0-5223 GCA_046730815.1 Acidobacteriota bacterium | reverse complement strand
CACTCAACTGAATCGTCAACGGCGCAAAATATATCACACGACCCGAGGACTGCAAACTTCCTCCTAACCTGCCTTTGCACCCATCAGCGTACGGTAGCGCACCGATTTTTGGGACGGTTCACTGATAGCCTGTGATGCTTCCCCCTAACAACATAAACTCCCCTGCGTCCTCAAGGAACGCCACTACCGGTGTCTCCTTTGATTTTGCATTTATGATCAGGATGGAGCGGGAAATCTGCTTCCGTAACAAGGAGGGATGTAATGAGCAACCAGCATTTAATTAAATCCGCACATATTTGGGCTGTGACCGTGTTTCTTGCGTTAGGGCTTCTGGCAATTGCCGGAAAGGCTGGAATCGTGATCCAGGATCAGAATTCCAACCAAAACAGCAACAGCAATAGCAACACCGCAAACGCCAACGCAAACCGATCACAAAACGCCAACGCGAACAGATCTGCCAATCGCAACTCGGCCAACGCCAATTCAACGGGCGAACAGGCCGGCATGGCAGGCATGAGTTCCAAAGATAGAGACTTCGTGATGGACGCCGCCATGGGCGGTCTGGAGGAAGTTGAACTCGGTCGCCTGGCTGCGCAACAAGGTTCGAGTGAGGCCGTCAAACAATTCGGTCAGCGGATGGTCGACGATCATTCGAAAGCAAACGAAGAACTCACGACGTTGGCTTCGAGCAAGGGAATCACATTACCTACAGCTCTTGACGCAAAACATCAGAAAGATGTGACCAAGCTCTCGGCATTGTCTGGAGCAGAGTTTGATCGAGCTTACTCGAAGATGATGCTAAGCGATCACAATAAAGATGTTTCCGAGTTCGAAAAGGAGAGCATGAGAGGTGCTGATCCGGACATCAAGGCGTTTGCCGCTAAGACACTTCCAACACTCCAGGAACATCTCCAGTTGGCAAGAGCCCTTCCGGGTAATGAAGGTAAAGGCACTGGCGGCGGTGCAAGAAGCACCAACCGCAACAGCAACATGAACGGTAACATGAACATGAACGGCAACATGAACATGAACCGGAACAGCAATAAAAACAGCAATCGCAACGGCAACAGCAACAACTCGAATCGCCTTTAGGTCCCGGCCTAAACCCATCCACAGATTACGCAGATCTGTGTAATCTGTGGATGATCCTTTATCCTACTGAAGAACAATCTAAGTTGCCGCGGCGCACTCCTTGGCCGAAAGGAGTTGATGCACCGCGTTGATGAGACCTTCGATATCCGGCTTAGCGACGAACGCAGCAGCGCCGGCGTTGAAAGCTTCGCGGCGGTGAATCTCGTACGCGTCGCCGGTATAAAAAATACACGGCACCGCAGGGCTGATTTTGAGCAACGTTTCACACAACTCTACCCCTGTGCCGTCAGGCAGTCGCTTGTCAAGAACATAGAGATCATACCGGGTCTTTTCGGCCATGCTACAAGCTTCCTCTACAGTTGCGGCAGTGTGAACTTTGTAATCTTCCTCGGAGAGGAGCATTTGCAGCATATCTGATGTGTCACGGTGATCGTCTACACAGAGAACGCGGCATTTTGGTTTGCTCAAAGGGGAAACCTCCTTGTATATACGGGTCAGTGTCAGCTAACTGAAACAGGAAAGCGCTGGGAGAACCTAATTATAGTCAGGTCGCCCTAAATCCGCCACCATAGAAAACAGCAATCTGGAACAACGGACTGATTGGCTTTTTCCTAGAGATAACTACGTATTTCGGATCGTTCACCTTTCTTGCGATCCAATACTAGACAAGGTGGGCAGCCCTCCTGCCCACCGCCACCCCACCGTTATTTGCCCTCTCGAGCAAAGGGTGAACTGCCCTTCATCGCCTTCAAGAGTTGATTAAGCACTTCGAGATCTTCGTCTTCAGGTTCGAGCTGCCGGTACTTTTCCAACGTCGCCGAAGCGGCACTCAAGTCCCCAAGTTTGTGATAGACCAGCGAAAGATTGAAATAGACGAGGGAGAAGCCCGGCTCGATCTGCGCCGCGGCTTCGTAGTGGAGTTTTGCAAGCTGCAAATCGCCAGCGTCGTAATAAAGATTGGCCAGGTTGTAGTGCGCTTCGACGTGCCGCGGATCGTTCTTGAGTGAAAGAGTGAAGTTGTCGAGAGCGTTAGAGAGTTGTCCGCGTTCCAGATTGATAATCCCGAGGTTGCAATAAGCTTCAGCGACGTTGTCACCTTCATTAATCGCTTCGACATAATGTTCAGCAGCGGCGGTATCGCCCTGCTCGTGCAGCAGAAGGGCTTCTTCAAATGGTGTAAGCAGACGCGCGAGTCTTGGTGTCTCGACACGGAAGAGGTTTAGCTGGCCTTGCAACTCAGCTTCGATCTGGCGAATGCTTTGACCTTGCGCACGCAGCTCACGCACGCGCCGGAACTGCGTCAGCGCGTTGAAGTCGTAAACGAAGTCGGGTGGTTGCGAGGACGAAGAAGCCTGAATGATGCCCTGCTCGGTCCAACGACGAATCGTCTTCTCGCTCAGGCCGAATAGTTGTTTGATCTCTTTGACGGTGTAGGAAGATTTGACACGTTGGTAATCCGCCTTCGAAGGAACCGTTGAGGGAAATGAGATTACCTTAGTGCTCGGATCTTTCATTAGAGCCTTGGACAGGATTTACAAGTTTACATGTTCATCCTGAAAATCCTGCCAATCCTGTCACCCAACCTTTCGTTTCTTTGCCGCGCGTGGTTTCACCAGTTCTATCTGCGGCTTCTTCTTCTCACCCGGCGCCTTCACCATCGGTTTGCGGCTCGACGCCTGCAAGCTCTTCTTGAGCGCGCTCATAATATCAAGTCTCGGAACTTCTTCAACCGCTTCAAACTCAACAACCTTCTTGCCTTTGATCTTCGAATCGATCAACGTGCGCAGCGCGGTGTAGTAGTTATCTTCCGTGTCGATCTCTGAAAGCGTGGTCGTCATCTCCTGGACTAACGTCGTCGCGAGTTTCAGCTCGTTCTTGTTCAACTTTTGCGCATCGAGGTTTTGCACACTCCCGAGATCGGGCACGTCTTCCATCTTTCGCAGCTCGTGCGGGTAGTGAAGTTTTTGCAACACGAGACCATCTTCATGCGGAAACACCGCCACCAGATCCTCGCGATCCCGCAGCACGACTTTGCCGACCGCAATTTTGCCGGTTTGCTTCATCACTTCGCGCAGCAGTGCGTAAGGCTTTTCGGAAACGGGTCCGTCAGGGCCGGCGAAGTAAGGCGCGTCGTAAAACGTGCTCGGTATCTCCTCGCGATCGACGAAGCCGACAATGTCGACTGCCCGGGTTGTTTTGATCTTTATTTTGGCGACGTCGTCGGGCTCAATTATCGCGTAGCGGTCGGGCTCGTACTGGTAGCCCTTCGTAATCTGATCGTTGCTCACAACCTCGTTGCATTTCTTACAGCGCTTGTCGTAGCCGATTGGACCAAAATCGTCGCGGTGCAACTGGTTGAACTGAATCTTCTCGCTGGTCTCGATCGCGTTGTAGATGCGGACGGGGATGGCAACCAGCAGAAAGCGTATGTGACCTTTCCAAATGGATCTCATGTCAACCTCTCTTGATGCGAACGCGACTCGCGCCGCGCCCGGGTTTGGGACCCGTATTATGCCACGGATTGCACACATTTCCACAGATAATTCAGATCACAGCTTGTAGCCGTAAAGAGTCACAAAAAGCACAAATGTTGGAAGGAATCATTCGGTGCTTCTTTGCGGCCTAGATTGAATGGAGCAGGGCGTTGCGCATTGCGCCTGCGGTTGTCCAACGCTGTGCAGGATCCTTTGCAAGCGCCCGGTCGATGATCTCGCAGACTGGTTGCGGAACGTGAGGCGCGCGCTGGCAAAGGGGAACTGCAGGTTGTTCGAAGATTGCGCGAATAGTGTCGTTGACACTGCTGTTCTTGCTCAGGTCAAGCGCCAGGTAGCCGGTCAATAAACTGTAAGCGGTCATTCCTACCGCGTAAATGTCTGACTGCGGTCTCACGTCGCGGAAGTTTCGCAGTTGCTCCGGCGGCATGTAGGCCAAAGTTCCCGCCATCTCACCAGCCATCGTCACACCACTCATGCCGGAATGAGTAAAACTCTTAGCGAGACCAAAGTCGGTCAACTTCGCTACGAGATTCGGTGATTGACCCGCAACCAGTATGTTTTGATCTTTGAAGTCGCGATGAATGTATCCCTGCCCGTGCGCGAACGACAACGCGTCGAGCGCCTGCGAGAGGATCGAAATACCGTCTTCGTAGCTAAGGCGTCCGCCCTGTTTCTCGGCGAGTTTTGACGCATCAGCACCGTCGACAAATTCTGTTACGAGATAGACCACGCCATTGTGTGTGCCGCGATCGATAAATTCGACGATGTTTTTGTGTTTGAGTGCGGCCGCGACGTCGATCTCGCGCATGAAACGGCGCATCGCTTTATCGCTGACCGCAAATTCCGGAAGCAGCGTTTTTATGGCAACAGCTCGTCCTGTGCGTTGGTCTCGACCCAACATCACCGAACCCATTCCACCGCGGCCCAACAGCTTTACCGTGTCGTAGCCTGGAATCGCCTGCGGCGAGCGTTTGAGTTCAATCCGGCAGTCTTCACATAGAAACGTCAGATGTTCATCAGGCGTTGAAGCTTGCGCCTGTTCGCGCCGTCCACAGTTGAGGCATTCAACCATCACGAGTACGGGACGTGCCGGCAGGCCGGAGTCCTGCGTCGTTTCAGAAAGATCTGTTGTTGTGACTTCCACGATGAGAATCGTTTCGCCACACTGAATCCGATCGCCATTGTTCAGGTATACATCTGTGACTCGTTGACCGTTGACAAAAGTGCCATTTGTCGATCCGAGATCGCGCAGAAAAGAATGCGGTGGATTCATCTCGAGCAGGCAATGATTGCGGGAAAAATAACGATCGTCGGGGAGACAAAGATGTGCCTCCGGATTGCGACCGATCAGAAAGCTATCGTGTTGGGCAAAAGAAAAGATACGGCCTTTATATGGGCCGGCTGTGACTTTCAGATTTACCTGCATTAGGGGTTTGAGTGTTGGATCTGGAGATTGTCAAACGCCACTTCGTAAACGTCGCTGGTGTAAAATCCTGCGCGGCCACGCCTGTAGTTTCCGCTATCGTTGACGCGAGTTAAATACTGTCCGTTGGCGTAGAAAAATAAGTCTGTCCCTTTGATCCTTATTTCCAACTGATTGGGAGCGCTGCCGGGCCGGATCGCGTTGGATTTTGTC
>JBKPJS010000351.1:0-3184 GCA_046730815.1 Acidobacteriota bacterium | reverse complement strand
ACGCTGACGTTCACGTTCGACAGTAAAGAAACGAGTGAGAAGTTTGACGCGGCCTTTCGTCAGGCCATTAAGATCTGCCAGCCGGTTAGGTTCCTAAAACGATAGCGCACCTCGTGCACGCTCGAGACACAAACACTCAGTAGTACATGGATTACGACTCGACTGATATACCCGTTGTCTACGATCTTGCCCGCGACCATGGGCCGGAGGTTCTACAGCTCTGGATGAACTTCGTCGCTTCATGTGTCGGAAACCAGCGCCTCGACACGATCCTCGATCTGGGCTGCGGCACCGGGCGCTTCTCGGAATCCCTCGCGGCTCATTTCGATGCGGAAGTGGTCGGCATTGATCCGTCCAAAAAAATGTTAGAGCAGGCGCGGAGAAAGCTGCGTGACCACCGGGTTCGATACCAGCTTGGCTGTGGCGAAGCTATACCTCTTCCCAACGACTCTGTCGACTTGATTTTCATGTCGATGAGTTTTCATCACTTTGAAGATCAGTTGCTCGCGGTGCGCGAATGCCGCCGGGTGCTTCGGGACGGGGCGGTCGCGCTGTTGCGTACTGGTACTCGCGAACGCATTCCGTCATATCCTTATGTCGAGTTCTTTCCGGAGAGCGTTCCTATTATGAAAGATTGTCTTCCCACCGAGGCCTTCATACGTGAGGTTTTCGAGTCGGCAGGATTTAGCACCGTTAGCTCGGACGTCATCTTTCAGAAGATCGCTCCGGATTACACGACCTACGTCGAGAAAGTAGCAGCGGGCGCTGACTCAGTCCTCGCTCAATTGTCTCCCAGCGATTTCCGAGCGGGCATAGAGACGATGCGTGCCCACGCCGCCTGCGTTGGCGACAAACCGGTCTGCGAGCCGATTGGTATCTTTGTTTTTCGCTAGTAGTTAACGGCCACTGAGGCCTAACAACGGCAAGGAACATTCTTCAAGAGGATGGCTAAGCCGTCTCGGCAACTCTTTTCATTAGCTCATGCAGCTTTCTCGTAGTGTTGAGGTTTCTGACTGTCATCTCCTGATAAATCTTGCGGGTTGAGAGTTTCAACATGGTCGTTCGGTTCATTTCGCTTACCTGGGCCGACCACAAGAGCGTGCCCTCACGATAAAAAATCTCTTCGATGTCAGGCTTAGGCGATAGCTCCTCCAGGATTTTTTCCGAGTCAATGGTGTGGCGGAGGAAGATCACGTTATAGCGCCAGCCGCTGTCGTCGTTCCAGCTTCGAGGTAGACTCTCTACTAGTTTTTTCATCTCGGAAAGACTGCGGACAACCACTCTCGAACCGAGTTGATAATCTCGGGCCAGCATCTGCTCGATCTTTTTTTCCAGCTTCCGCGCGTCAGCTTCTTTCGTGGTAAAAATGATGTTCCCGCTGTTGATGTAAGTCGTAACATGCATGAACCCCATTTTCTCGAAGCTCTCTTTGAGCGATTTCATGCTGATCATGTTGTTGCCGCCAACGTTGACAGCGCGTAGCAACGCAACAAATACATTGAGGGGAGCTTTTGATCCTTTCATGACTCCTTAACCTCCATGGCCGATCGAGATGTCGCCTTCTTCCTCTAACGACTCCGCGCCGAAGAAGATTTGCCTGACATCCGGATGGTCCAACTGAATCGCCTCTCTTATACGGCCCACGGCTTTTCTTATCTCAAGTGCTGAGATGCTGCTTTCGAACCGGAGTTCAACCGTCAATAGGACTTCATGCGCGCCGAGGTACAGCGAATGAACATGTCGGACACGCTCGACTGCCTGGTCCGCGTCAACCAACCTGCGGATAGAGTGCAACGTCTCTTTATCAAGACCCTCGCCGATCAGCAAGCTCTTGCTCTCGTAAACCATCAACACCGCGACACCACACAAGAGTAATCCAATGACCACTGACGCCGCGCCATCGAGATACGGCAATCCAAATTGCCTTCCCAGGAAAATACCGAGAAAAGCAAACACGAGTCCGAGCAGTGCTGCGGAATCTTCGAGAAGCACAGTGAAGCTGCTTGGGTCTTTCGTTTCGTGGATAGCTTGCAGGACGCCTCTCCTTCCCCGCTCCGCACTGAATGCTTTCCAGCCCAACCACCACGTGGTCCCTTCAAACACAGTGGCGAGGCCGAGCACTGAATAACTCCACGCCGGATTCTCTGGCACGGCTGGATGCAGGATATGCAGGATGCCTTCGTAGGTTGACATACCTCCACCGACCGCGAAGACGAGCACGCCGACCAACAGCGTCCAAAAGTAAAGCTCATGCCCGTGCCCGAACGGATGATCTGAATCTGGCGGCTTGCGGCTTTTGCGAACGCCGAGCAACATCAACCCGCCGTTGCCCGTGTCCACGACCGAGTGAATCCCCTCGGAGAGCATTGCAGCACTCCCCGTAAACGCGGCGGCCACAAACTTCGTGACGGCGATAGCCAGGTTCCCCACAATCGCCGCAAAGATAGCAAGTTGTGATTTCGCCATTTTGGACAGGATTGACAAGATTTTCAGGATTGCAAGAAAAGTTAATCATGTCATCTTGAATGCAAAGGCGCAAAGGCGCTAAAGCACAAAGCGCTGCCGCGTTTTTAAAGGTTCTTTGCGCTGTTGAGCCTTTGCGCGAGAATATTTTTTCTATTGAGCGAATGGTCCCGGAATTTGGAGGACTCTTAAGCAATACACTGTTTGCCGTTTTTACTAGCGTATCGTTGACTCTATAGTGACTGACAATAATGGTTGATTGGCTAAATAATAAAACTTGGCAACGCTGCTCGGTCTTGAAAGCGCAGCTCTTGACAGGCCCATTTAGCGCACAATAGATTGACAGTAGTGAAATTGCATGCAGATTTATCTACTTAGGACCTAACACATGAAACTTGCTCGGGACATAATGAGTCTGTCGACCTTCAAGCGCGATAGCAACAAAGTGATGCGTCAAATGAAGAAGACTAAAGAGCCGGTTGTTCTGACTGTGAATGGCAAAGCGGCAGTGGTAGTCCAGGACGCCGAAAGTTATCAAAAACTACTTGAGCTTAAAGAGCGGTCGGAAGTTGTCGAGATCCTGCGTCAGCGCCTCGCGTCACAAAGTCGTAAGAAAGGACGACCAGCGGAAGACTTTTTCAATGAGTTCTTCGCCAAGAATAACATTCCAGTCGAAGATTGATGAAAGAGTACAAGGTCATCCTCCATTCAGATGCCGAGT
>JBKPJS010000350.1:0-3151 GCA_046730815.1 Acidobacteriota bacterium | reverse complement strand
TCGATTGCAATGCCGGAGTCGCCGTCTGTTCCACCGGACATTGCCATCCGGAAGTCGTCAAAGCGATCCAGGAACAAGCAGCAGAATTGATTCACATGTGCGGCACTGACTACTACTACCGCCACATGCCGCAACTCGCGGAGAAGCTCGACGCGATTGTGCCCGTGCAGTCTCCAACGCGGACGCACTTCGCAAACAGCGGCACCGAAGCCGTAGAGACTGCATTGAAACTCGCGATGCACGCGACCGGTCGTGAGAAGTTCATTGCTTTCTTCAACAGCTTTCATGGGCGAACACTCGGCTCACTTTCACTGACCTCGTCAAAGGCTGCCCAGCGAAAGGGCTTTAAACGACAGGCGCTCGACGTGGTCCATGTGCCTTATCCAAACGAGTTTCGCAATCCATTCAGCGCGGCTGACTGTGGTGATGGCGGAGCGAGTCAGGGTGCGCTCAATTGGATCGAGCAGCGATTGTTTAAGACCACAACGCCGCCTGAAGAAGTAGCAGCGATCGTGGTTGAGGCCGTGCAAGGTGAGGGTGGCTACGTGCCCGCGCCAAAAGATTTTTTGAAAGGACTGCGACGCATTTGCGACGAGCATGGCATCCTGTTGGTGGTGGACGAAGTGCAGTCAGGCATGGGTCGCACCGGGAAGATGTTCGCGTGTGAGCATTACGACGTCCAGCCGGACGTCATCTGTATTGCGAAAGGCATCGGATCGGGTTTGCCGATTGGCGCTTGCGTGTCGCGTGCAGATCTCATGGATTGGAAACCCGGCGCGCACGCTTCGACATTTGGCGGCAATCCGGTCTGCATCGCGGCGGCGTTGAAGACGATCGAATTGCTCGAAGGTGGTCTAGTCAAGAATGCCGCGGAAGTCGGTGCTTACCTGAAAGCGGGACTGCAGAAACTTCAGCAGAAATACGATTGCATCGGCGACGTGCGTGGGTTGGGTTTGATGATTGGTGTTGAGTTTTCGACTGCTGAACTGCGGGATCGTATTGAGGTTGCGTGTTTCGAGCGCGGGTTGATCATTCTCGGCGCGGGGACGAATACGATCCGCTGGTCACCGCCGTTGATATTGACGAAAGAGAATGTTGACGTCGCGTTGGAGATTTTTGATGACGCGATCGCAGCGTCTGTGTAACCACGGATGGCACGGATAAATCCGGATTATTATCCGTGTAATCTATGCTTAATTTCTGACATGCGGGCGCGTAAGCGGTCTTCATCGACATTGCTTACGCGCCCGTTGCGGTAAACCTCACTACCCGCGACCACCGTCAGGATCACATCGCGTCCGGACGATGCGAAGATCAATGTTGCAACAGGATCGTCTCCAGGGACCTGGTGCACGCCCGTCAGCGATACCACAGCCAGATCGGCTTGGAAGCCGTCCGTTAATTGCCCGCCGAGTGTTGCTGCTCTGAACGCATCTTCCGCACTGACGCGTGCCCCGGCCGCGCGGGACAGCAGCGTCGCAAAGCGCGCCTCTTCGAGAATGTCGCACGTGTTGTTACTCGCAACCGAATCGCTTCCCAGTCCAACTGCAATTCCCGCCTCGATAAACTTCGCAAACGGCGCGCGCCCATGACCCAGCTTGGCGTTTGACTTCGGACAATGCGCCACCTTCGTGCCCGAGCTGCGCAAAATCTCGATGTCAATATCGTCAACGCGGATGCAGTGCGCCAGCAGTGGTCGAGTGTCGAGTACGCCGATCTGCTTCAGGTACTGAATTGTCGAAAGTCCCGGCGCCTTCCACTCGATGGAGCGTTTAGCCAATCCTTCAGCAAACGGCCCACAACCTTCTCGCAAAAATACATCCTCAGCTTCCGACTCCGCCGCGTGCATCATCAACGGCAAACCCTCGCTTTGGGCCAACTCTGCAATCAGCTCGAGCTGCGGCCCGCAAACCGTGTACGGCGAGTGCGGTGAAACTCCAACGCGAACGAGATCGGTTTCGACACCACGAAGCTCATGCACCTTATTCTTCAGTTTCTCAAAGTTCTCGGTAGCCAAACGCGCGTCTGGCCCAAACGACTCCTGGTAAACAACTCCTCGTAATCCAACGTCCCTTAGCGCAAGCATGCTCATTATGGCGGAATCGCTTGCATCGCCGACACACGTTATCCCTGCACGCACCGCTTCACAGGCGCCCCACGTCGCCGAATCACGAAGATCGTCTGGCGTCATGCGCTCGAGCCGCGCGATCGTCAGCTTTCGCAGCCACGCAAAGAAATCTGTCTCCTCGTTTTCGAGGTAGCCGCGCAACGCGGTGAGTTCCAGATGCGTGTGAGTATTGACGAGGCCGGGAAGGATAACTGCCTGACCAAAGGCTTCTACGCGGAACTCGGGAAACCTCTCGACGATCTCAGCGTGACGACCAACGCCTGCGATGCGTTGTCCCTCCACTGCCACAGCACCGTTCTCGATCGGCGGCGCTGAAACAGGAAGCACCCAACGCGCAGAGTAGATAGTGGTCATTTGGCAGGAGAAGTTTCCTGGAGAACAGCGCTCGACGTTCTTGCACCCTTAAGCTGGCGGTAGCGTTGCATGATCGAAATCACATAAGCCCTCGTTGAAGGAATGTCGATGCGATTAATGAACTCAGCGCCGGATTGAGTGGTTCCAGCAGGATCGACACGGCTCCACTCAATGGCGCGACTCGGTCCGGCGTTGTAAGCGGCGATCATTCTCACTTCGGCTTCCGGTGCGTCTCGAAACTGCTCGTAGATCTTTTCCAGGTACCAACAACCGATCTGAATGTTGCGTTCCGGATCGCGCAGCAGACTCTCGGGGTCACTGGACATCTGCCGCTCGAGCTCACGCATGCCTGTTTCGGTGGCCCATTCACGGCCAACGAGGGGAGTCACCTGCATCAGACCGATCTCGCCATCCTTGCCGGTCTTCCACGGACTAAAGTAAGTCTCTTCGTAGATGATGCTCCAGACGAGATCCGGATCGACGCGGTAGATGGCTGCTTGCCGGGCGATTAGAGAATCGAAGCGGTGGGTCCAGTAACGATTAAAAGCGTAAGCGGCAAGAAGAATTATGAGGGCTAAAAGAATAACAAGTAGAACGCGTCTCATAGTATTTAGCCACAGATTACACGGATTTTAGTCAGATCAGATCAGTTATACATCCGTGTAATCT
>JBKPJS010000349.1:0-3919 GCA_046730815.1 Acidobacteriota bacterium | reverse complement strand
GTCCAGGTGGGTATCAGAACGTTCACCGCCGACCAGCGCGAACAGGTGAGAAAGTTTGGCGTCGAGTCGATTGAAATGCGCAACTTAACGCCTAATCTCCAACTGGAATTTGATTCGCCGGTTTATATCTCGTTTGATGTTGACGCGCTCGATCCGGCGTTCGCGCCCGGCGTGTCACATCGCGAGCCAGGCGGTTTGTCAACGCGACAGGCGATTGAGTTGATTCAGAAGCTTAAAGGGCAAGTGGTGGGCGCTGATATCGTCGAGTTTAATCCGCGCATGGATCCTCTCCACATCACCGGTACGGTTTGCGCGAAGATCTTAAAAGAGATCGCCGCGCGAATGCTTGAATAAGAACTAACTATTTCTCGACTCGATCGGAACGTAGTCGCGCGTCCTTTGCCCCAGGTAGATCTGTCGCGGTCGCGCGATTTTTTGGTCGGGATCCTCGAGTAGCTCCACCCATTGCGCCAGCCAGCCCGATGTTCGTGGAATCGCAAACATCACCGGAAACATGTCCACCGGAAAACGCATCGCCTGATAAATGATGCCCGAGTAGAAATCGACGTTTGGATAAAGCCGGCGTTTGACAAAGTATTCGTCTTCTAGCGCAATTCGCTCGAGCTCGAGCGCGATGTCCAACAGCGGATCCTTGCCAGTAACTTCAAACACTTCGTCCGCAACCTGTTTGATGATTCGTGCCCGCGGATCGTAGTTTTTATAAACGCGATGACCAAAGCCCATCAAACGAAACTCGCCGGCCTTCACTCGTTTGATGTAATCCGGCACGTTCGCAACTGAACCAATCTCCTTCAACATCCGCAACACCATCTCGTTTGCGCCGCCATGCAATGGTCCATAAAGCGCCGCCGCTGCTCCGGCCAGCGATGAGAACGGATCCGTGTGCGCGCTGCCGATGCTTCGCATCGCGTTGGTGCTGCAATTCTGTTCGTGATCGGCGTGAAGTATATAAAGCACCGTCAGCGCCCTTTCGAGCACGGGATTGGGCGTGTACTTCAACTCCGTCGTCTTGAACATCATGTTCAGAAAGTTGCCTTCGTAACTCAGGTCGTTGTCAGGATACGAATACTGCATGCCGATGCGATGCCGAAAAGCGAAGGCCGCGATCGTCGGCACTTTGGCAATCAAGCGATATATCTGTTTCCAACGCAGCTCGACGTTGAATATGTCTTTTGCATCCGGATAAAAAGTCGAAAGTGCGCCTAAGGTCGCTTCGAACATACCCATCGGGTGGGCGTTATAGTGGAACCCATCAATCACCTTCTTGATACTTTCGTTGATGAAGGTGTGATAGGTGATATTTTTGGTCCACTCGGCGAGCTGTGACGAGGTCGGTAGTTCGCCGTAAAGCAGCAGGTAAGCAACCTCGAGATAAGTACTCTTCTCTGCGAGCTGATCGATCGGATAGCCGCGATACTCCAGGATTCCTTTGTCGCCGTCGATGAAGGTGATACGACTCTTGCAGGAGGCGGTGTTCATGAAGGCGGGGTCGTAAGTCATGAGCCCGAAGTCGTCGTCAGAAACTTTGATCTGACGCAGATCCATGGCTTTGATCGTGCCGTCCTGAATTGGCAACTGATACTGTTTTCCGGTGCGATTATCGGTAATCGTCAGACTGTCTTGGCTCATGGCGAGCAGTCTCCCACAAAAAACTCTCAACCACAAAAGAGTATCCACAGATTACACAGATAGCCTGCGTAATCTGTGGATCGCCTTTGTGGTTGATTTAGTTGTTTTTCCGCGCTGCTTTGATCTCTGTCTCCGCGCGTTTGCGCGCGTCCTTTGCTTCGCGGTCAGTTAAACCGAGATCCTGCAACGTCTCGCCTAAACTTCTGCCCGAAGCGAGGCCACTGAGAATCGCATCGCGTGTCACGTTCGGAAATCGTGAATGAAGGTTCTGGCCCAACCTCGTGGCAGCAACATAATTGCCAAACGTCAGATCGGGATTCGTCGCCAACGCAGCCTGGTAACCGCTGCGCAGATCGTTCGCATTGGTATGTAAAGCTCTGGGCACGCCTGGATGATCTTGTAGATCATCGTCTGCGCGACGCAAGTTTGAACTCGCTCGTCGTGCACGCTCGAGTCCGGCATCGGAGCGACCATTCGATCTCGTAGATGCATTGCTCAGACCGTCATCTGAACGTCCGCCTGAACGCTCCGAAGCATTACCCAGTCCGCGGTCCACACCCACGCCCGCCGGTGGACCACCGCCACGACTGCCGCTACCTCCGCTGCCACTGCCACGGCCGCCTCCGTGGCCTTTTCCTTGTGCGAAAGCTCCTGTCGCCAACACCAGCACCAGCAAACAGAAAAACCCTGCATGAGTCCCTTTTTGAATCAACTTGCTCATTGTGTGCACGCCTCCTTAAAAGAATTCCATTTTGAGGGATGGACAAGAGGAGAGAGTAGACAGGATTTACAGGATTAACAGGAATCCTGTTCATTATGTCCAGCCTAAATTTACTACACTCGGATTACGTGAGGCGACGGAATAGCTAAAACGCAAGACTACTGCAATAATTGAGGCGGGATTATTTGATTCCCAGCAGCTCGATCTCGAACGTTAGATTGGAGTTTGGTGGGATTGCGGGTGGCCGTCCGCGTGGACCGTAGGCAAGATTGCTGGGTATGATCAGCTTGCGTTTACCGCCTACTTTCATCGTCTGCAAACCTTCGTTCCAGCCTTCGATGACTTGGCCGAGCTTAAAGTCAATTGGCTTTCCGGCGGTGTAAGAGTTATTGAATTCCTTGCCGTTTTCCAACCAGCCGATGTAATTGACGGTCACCGTTTGTCCCATCGTCGGACTTGGGCCATCGCCGACGCGAAGGTCTTGAATTTTCAATCCCGAAGCAGTTGTGATTTCGGGAGCGGCCTGCGCGCCGCGACGCTTGATGACGTATGCGACTGCGGAAGCGGCGAGCAAGACGACTAAGATAATCGCGGCGATTCTGACGATGCGGTTTCCCGCAGCAGAGGGCGGATTAGCATTAACGTTCGAAGGCGCTACCCTCGGTCTCTTCCTTGCTTTGTTGATTTTTCGATGTCGGCTTTGCGGCACGAGACGCTTTATACAGCATTTTCACGCAAAGGCGCAAAGGAGATTGAGACTCGATCTTTCTTTGCGCGCCTTTGCGGGAAATACTCTTTCAACTATTCTCTGCAAGATGCCACTCGTCGCCGTAATACCCAACCCCAACGCACCAGTTGAAGTACGCGAAGTCGCGGAGCCTGAACTCGAGCTCAACGCGGCGCTTCTCGAGGTAGAACTCTCCGAAGTTTGCGGCACTGACGTTCACTTGCAACAGGGCCGGCTCGCGGGCGTGCCCTATCCACTGATTCCAGGTCACGTTTCCGTCGGGCGTTTGCAGAAGATACGCGGCGAGTTATTCGACGTTGAAGGTAACCGGTTTAGCGAAGGCGAACGCGTCACCTTCCTCGACGTTCACCGCACATGCAATGCCTGCTGGTACTGCCTCGTCGCTAAAGCCGGAACGCGCTGTCCGCAGCGCAAGGTTTACGGAATAACTTACGGTCTCGACGATGGACTCTCCGGCGGTTGGGCCACTCACGTTTATCTGAAGCCCGGCACTCTTTGCATTAGGCTTGACGCCGCGCCGAAGACGTTTATGGCAGGTGGTTGCGCGTTGCCGACTGCGCTTCATGCTGTCGAACGCGGAGACATAAAGATCGGCGACACGGTTCTCGTACTCGGCTCCGGACCTGTCGGAATCAATGCAATCGTTCTGGCGCTGATGCGCGGCGCTTTGCGCGTGCTCTGCATTGGCGCGCCACAAACCAGACTCGACGCGGCGATCCAAGCCGGCTCTACAGCTACGCTCAACATCCAAACGCACAACGAAGCGCAACGACTGGAATGGGTGTTGGAAAACACTGCGG
>JBKPJS010000348.1:0-1927 GCA_046730815.1 Acidobacteriota bacterium | reverse complement strand
GTGTATAAGAGACAGTCACGACACTCGACTTGATTCATAAATAACCTCGAATCCACAGATTACACAGGTTACATAGAAAGATCTGCGTAATCTGTGGATTGTCTTCATGCTTCAGTTTTGAAAGGGAAGTGAAATGAGTGGTACATACAGGAAAGTAATTGGCATTTTGTTAACAATTTTTCTGTTAGTTGCGCCGGTGGCAAATGCGCAGCAGACCGCGCAGCAGCCCGATTCAGGTGGGGCAGCTTTGCGTGAGGGAAGACGCTTGCTGAAGCGCGGGCAAGCAGATAAGGCGCTGATTCAATTGCGCAACGCGCTCAATCTTTACACCACCGCAAAGAACAATAGCGGTATGGCAGCAGTCCACAATGAATTGGGCGATCTTTACATGCGGCAGGGCCAGTACCAGGTTGCGCTCGAGAATTATCAAAAAGCGCTCGATGGGTTTTTCGCAGCGGACACTAACAAGCAAGCAGTGAATACCGCCGTCGCGTCAGCGGTTGCGCCGGCAGCGGGAGTAGCTGCGGGAGCAGCGGCATCTGTTGCCGACGACAAGTACAACGCCAATCTTATGCTCGCCAAGATCGGCGACGTGAATTTCCGGTTGGGAAAGACGTCGGAAGCGAAAGCGGCGTATGGCCGGATGGTTGTGAAAAAGCCTGAAGGCGCAGCGTCGAAGGTTGGCAGAAGGTTTGGTGGCTTGAGTGCAATCACCGGCGCGATTTCCACCGGAAGGGTCGATGTAGCCGCACCAACCAGCGCTCTGACAGTTGCGCTTGAAGCGAAGAAGGAACTCGATGAGTACCGCACGTCGATCGTTTATTCAAGCTACCAACTGGGAATGGGCCGGCTCGCTTACGCGGACAACGATCTGGAAACCGCAAGAAAGCACTTCAGCGATGCACTCGAAGCGGCAGGCAGCAGCATCGCTGGAATCGCCAAGCTCGGACAGGTGCGACGGTTTCGCGCAGCCGCGCGAACGAGCCTGGGCGACATCGCTCTGCGACTGGGCAAGTTCAAGGATGCTTCGAAGTTTTACAACGATGCGAAAAAAGGCGCTCAAGACGACAAACGTTTGGATCTAATGTGGCCCGCGCAACGTGGTCTCGGAAAAACTCTATGGCTCCAGGCGGTACAGGAAAAAGATCCGAAGAAGTCTTTAACTTTGCGTGAGCAAGCTGTAGCGAACTATCGCGAGTCACTTGCAACGATCGAAACGCTGCGCCAGGGAAGTTTGCGCGCCGATGAATCGCGCTCTACCTTTTTGGCAACAATTAAGGACGTCTACGATGAAGCAGCCAACGACTATGCCGCGATGGCGCTGATGTCAACGCCCACCGCCGGCGCACCGCTGAGTGGTAAAGCACTCGAGTATGCGGGCGAAGCGTTTCGCATTAACGAGCAGTCGCGTGCGCGTTCTTTGCTCGACATGCTCGCCGAAACTGATGCGGCGATAACTGAAGGCGTTCCCGCGGAGCTGTTGCAACGTAAACAGGAGAACCTCGATCGCCAGCAGGACATCGCCGACATCCTGACGGGAATAAACGTCTCCACCGAGGAGCTGAAGAAGAAACCTGCGGAACTCGACGCCGAACTCGAAAAGCTACAGACGGAGTATGAAGAGATTGAGAACCAGATCCGCACCGCGAGCCCGCGTTACGCGACGCTTACCGCGAACAAACCTCTGACGCTGGCGGAAGTGCAGCAGAACGTTCTCGACGATCAAACAGTGCTGGCCGAGTACGCGTTGCAGGCGGATGAGTCGTATCTGTTTGTGGCGACAAAGGGCGAAGTCAACCTATTTAAATTGCCCGGCCGCGCGAATATCGAAAAGCTGGCGATGGATCTGCGCGCGCAGTTGATTCCTTCAAAACTCCAGCGACGAATTGTTGGTATCGATGTCGCAGAAGCTAATCGGGGTCTGGGT